>NZ_ARPM03000185.1 GCF_000388175.3 Holospora undulata HU1
GCCGTGCCCCCTGGAGCATTATGAAAAATATCTTTACTAAATTCCGTCATTTGATCGAGAATTTTTTTCTAAACTTAAAGCAATACCGCACCATTGCCACACGCTATGATAAAAGGTTTGTAAACTTTTTTAGCGCCATTCGCTTGGCTTCAATTGTCCTTTGGCTTACGTTGAGTACACAGCCTATTGATCTAGGATAAAAAGAAAATCCTTTTAACAGATTTTTTTACCAGGAATTTTCTCGTTTTTCGGTTATTTAAGGAATTTTTCATTCGTATTCTCTTAATTTGGTTTTTGTTGTGTTTGTATATCAGGTGATTTCATTTTAGGCTTAAGTGTAAAAAAAATCTCCAAAGCATGACGTGACGAAAGCAAGTGCGGAAAAGATTTCCTCTAGGTCCTGTAGATAAATAAATTTTTTCCAGCTTGAGCGCGAGCATCACAAGTCATTTGCAAAAAATGATAAATTATTTGTATTACTACAAAATTCATATAGAAAAATATTATATTCACTTTTATATATCTAAAATTTTAAATTTTTACTTTCGAAATCTTGACAATGTCTTCATCGCTTTTTATAATTCACACTGTGGAAATCAGTTAAGGATTGAGTTGTGAAAAAAAAAATACTTTTTTACATTTTTTTTGCAGGGGGAGTAAATCAGTGTTTTCCTCTGTCTGGATTTTGCATGGATGGGTTAAGCAAAGATCAAAAAACTTTTGAAGAAAGACAAGGGGATGAGGAGAGTAAAAAAGAAGTTGAAGGGTATAAGACAGTCCGTATGGTAAAAGAGATTTTATTTTCGGGTAACTATGATCTTGCTGACCAGGCCTTACGTGATTCGACATTCAATCAAAAAGTTAATAATCTTGCTGATGATAATCTTTGTTCATTAATGAATGGAATTTTATTCTCAGATGATTGTGTGCTTGCTAAAAAGTTTTTAGATGGAGTTTCAGGCTTAGTTAACCTAAAAGAAAGAATAAAACAATTTAGGTATAATGATTTTGTTGATTTTGTGCGCGGTATTATGCTTTCAAAAAATTCCGATTGTGCTAAGGAAGTTCTGAAGACAGTAAATTTGAAGGAAAAGATCAGTGAATTTTCTGGGCGTGATTTTGTTAATTTTTTAGATTTTGTATTATCTTCGCAAGAAGCTAATTTTTCTGATGAAGTTTTTCAAGCTTGTGATTTAAAAGAAAGAGTGAGGGAGTTTTCATCCACTTTGAAACAGCATGGTATTACCAAAAAGCTTTTTCAGACTTTAGCTCATAACAACAACGCTGAAGGCGCTGGAGTGCTGTACTTAATTGATTGTGATGGCACAAGAACGGCCGTTTCTTATTCAAGTTTCCAGGGATCAAAACTTACTTTCAGTAATGAAGATTTCATGGATTTGATACGTTCTGTCTTGCGTTCAAAAAATGTTTCTCTTGCAAAAAAAGCTTTACAAAGTATAGATTTAAAAGAAGTAGCAGATAAGCTAGAGGGGATCGATTGTTCTTTTTTGGTATCTACCATCGTTCATGCACAAAATTTTGAGCTTGCTAAGGAAGCTTTTCAAGCTATAGATCTAAAAAAAATTGTGGACAGTTTTGGCGGTTACAATTATGGTTTTGCTGATTTTATGAGAAGGGTTTTGTCTTCAAATAATTCTGATCTCGTTAAACAAATTTTGAAGACTACAGATTTTGAAAAAATAGTGACCGAGCTCGATGATGGTAGTTTTGACTTTTTACTGAGAGGATTTCTGATTTCTGGAAAATCCGATTTTTTTGATTGCGTTTTTCGATCCGTAAATCTTGAAGAAAGAGTAGGAAAATTAGAACAATATTATTTTCCTAATTTATTAGTAAGCACCTTGAATTCGAAAGATTTATGTCTTGGAAGGAGGATTCTTAATGCAATGAATTTTCAAGAAGCACCTTATCATCTTGATCTTGAAAATTTTCGTCTTAATTTATTAATGAAAGAAATTGTGAAATCGAGTAGTCCTTTATCTGTAGAAGCTTTAAGTCGCCTAGACTTGAAAAGACTAGTAGAAAAATTTGATGATGGCAGTCTTTGCTGTTTGTTAAGCGCAATAGTAACTTCAAAAAATTTCGATTCCGCTAACTGTGCTGCTCAATCCATCGATCTAAGGGAAAGTGTGGGTAAGCTTAAGGAAATTGATTTTGTTAATTTCTTAAAAGATGGAGTTTTACTTTCCGAGAATTTTGATCTCACAAGAAAAGTTTTAGATGCTTTAAATTTTAAAGAAGAGGTTCCCAACCTTAGTAAGAGTGATCTTCGTGACTTAAAAGAAAGAGCAATGTATTCGCGCAATCCTGTATCTGAAGAAGTTTTGAGACAACTGAACTTACACTCTCATTTAAATTCAGAGTCTTTGCGATAAAGGGGGTTTTTGAGGGAGATCAAATAGCAAGTGTAGGTTTTGATAAATCGCCCGTAAATGCTGTAAAAAGAGCCAGATAAGGGCGATGAATTTTAAGAAAAACATTATGCAGATAAAGAAGCCGCGTGCTTTTTTAAAAAAATGATTGGTATAGTAATCTAGGTTGAATTAGATATTTTAAAGAACCACGAAATAGCGTAGCGTTGAAATTTAGTTTATACTCATGCTGAATAAAATTGTTGAAAAGTTTAATTTTATGTGTTAGTGACTTTTCTTATGCAAAAACTTTCTGAAAGAAGATCGTGTTGCGTTAAGAGCCGACGCGTAGAAGATAGGATTAAGGCAGTTTTTTTATCCGACAAAGGGTTGGAGCTATTGTCAAATTGCTGAGGCTCTTCTGATTGACGATCAGTCGAGGAGTATAAGGAAGATCAAAAGTTAATGGTGTCAAGCAGGGGCTCTGTAAGCAAGCTGAATATTTCACGAACAGCGGAACTTATCGAGCATTTGGAAAGCCACAACGTCGTATATGAAAGTAAGCGATACCTGCGCTTATGTTCTTGAGGCATTGCGTAGACGATTCAAGGCAAGACGTTGCGCGCCCATAATTTTTTATTTAAAAAGCCAGCAGCACGGCCCGCAAAGGCAGCCAAGCAGGAAGCGTTTATTCAACGGTGATGACAATACCGCCGGACTATCCTGTTTGGTGATGACATGCCCCCTACCATGGCAACGAAAATCACCTGTCAGGCACCCCATTTCCACAACGACCACACGCACCTGATGGGAGCCTTGGATTTGACAGGTGGTGTTCCTTAAAAACCTTGAAGACGTTTTGATCCGCTGAAAGACGCTTATCCAAAGGCGCCTAGCATTCCCCTGATCTTGGATCAAGAACCTTATATAGTAAGTTTTTGACCAAACCTGGGACAGCATCGCCATGGATCTTGTCGATCGCGTAATGACAACTTTCAACGCATTAGTCCAACACGTTCAGTTTGTTTTGGTATATTTAGAAAAAATGGGCCCAAGCCAAACATATAAGAAGAACATTGCCTTGCTTAACTGATCTCTTATTTCAATTCCATCTTTCGTAATCTTTTTATACTGTTTTAGCTATACATGCCTGGATTTTCTGTCCTGATTAATCTGAGTTTTCTGAATAAAAGAATCACCCGTCTTACCCTTCTGGGGGGTGGATTCCCCCTACACTTAAGTCTATCATCTACGTGTTGAAAAAAAATTTTAGATAGTCGTGCACACATATTAAGCGTTTTTAACTTTATCTGGAGCAGTCAAATCATCAACCATCATGCCCGAAAATGAGGGAACTTTGTCTCCCATTTTATCTTTGCAGTTACATTCTGCTTGAAGATTGGTTGAAAGAATTGTTAAAATGTAAGACGCTCCTAAAATTTTTGTTAATATTGTTTGGAATGTTTTGTTAAAAAATTTCATATCTCGGCTCTGTTGTGTTGGCTATTCGTTACGATTATAGTAAAAAATTGTAAAATCTTTCTAACCAAAACAAAAAAACTAATTTATTAATCTAAATTTCCAAAAACTTCTCCTTTTCGTAAAAACTTTTAATGAAATTGATTTTAAAAAACATTTTTCAGCGAGTCGTCATTTTTTGCTGCGCTCTTCCGTGGGTTTCTAAAATCGCTAAAAGCATCGTCCATATCGCTTGCTGAAAGCTGGATTGTCCAACAAGAATGCCTTCAAGCATATTAAGATCTAAAATCTCCTTTAAATTTTCTGGGCGCACTCCGCCACCGTAAATAAACCCTTGGGCGTGTTTTAAATGAGCCCTTAGATACTGAAACGCTTGCGATAAATACCCACAAGACGGAGGCGTTTTTCCGCCGATAGCCCAAATAGGTTCATAAGCAACGTAAAAAAGAGCTGAAGAAGGCAATGAAGAAAGATAAGAAATTTTTTTCGCAAGACTATACCACGCAGAAGGCGCTTCTTCCCCAAGGCAAAAAATAGGTACCACGCCTGCTTCCCAAGCGCGCTCCATCTGTTTTTCTAATACATCTAAAGACTCTTGCCGTTCTGCATGTCCAATCAACACATATCCGCACCCGATGTCTTGAATCATGCTGGCGTTGACTTCTCCAGTAAAGGCTCCTTTGGGAAAAACACCACAAGTCTGCGCACACAGACCGTACCCAGCGGGCAATCTTTTTTTCACAAGGTCTAAATAAACAAAAGGCGGACACAAAATTGGGCGCACATTTTCGGGTATAGAAAGACGTCCTACCGTAGAAAGAAATTGATGAATCTCTTCTAAGCTTCCTTGAGATTTCCAGTTTCCGATCAATAAGTATTTCATATCTAAAAAAAACGTGCCCAGGGCAGGAATCGAACCAGCGACACAAGGATTTTCAGTCCTATGCTCTACCAACTGAGCTACCTGGGCCATAGGAAGAGATTCTACCGAGTTTAGTTGGTAATGTCAACATGCTTTCAAGTAACTTAAAAATATTTTTTTCATAAATCAAAAATTAATTTTTTGAATAGCTTTTTCTTAAACTTAAAGCTCTTGACAGGGAATTAATGTTTTGTTTCAATAAAAAAATATAGGATAATTGTTTGGTTAGTCAAATGTCTGAAAAGTCCTTAAAAAATTCAAAAACTCATGAAAACTTAAAGGCTGCTTTTGCAGGAGAATCTCAAGCAAATCGACGGTACGAATATTTTGCCTTAAGGGCAGACAGAGAGGGAGTTTCTAGTGTGGCAGAGTTGTTTCGTTCTACAGCTCGTGGGGAGACTGCTCATGCTTTCCGTCATTTAGATTTTTTGTCTGACGTTGGAGATCCTGTAACAGATCTTCCTATTGGTTCTACTCAGGAAAATTTAGAGTCAGCGTCTGCTGGAGAGCGTTACGAGTACCAAGATATGTATCCGAGTATGGCAAAAACCGCTCGGGAGGAAGGATTTGAAGAAATAGCTAATTGGTTTGACGTGTTGGCAAAAGCAGAACGAATTCATGCTGCAGGTTTTGAAAAAGCTTTAAATCAATTAAAAACAGAAAAGTAGTTTTAAAAGGAAAGTTAAATATAGTGAAAGAATACTTATACTTAATATTATGTTTATCAGGACTAACAGGAGCCGGTAAGACAGCTGTTTCAGAAGGCGTTTCTAAGTTAGGGGAAATGCAGACCGTGTTAAAGGTAACTACTCGCCCTAAAAGAGCTTCTGATTTAGATGGAGAGTATTGTTTTGTAAATTCTGAGATTTACAATAAGATGTTTCAAGAAAAAAAGTTTGCACTTCATACAAAATATTACGAACATACTTATGCGATTCCCTATTCCACCCTTGAGGAAGGAAAAAAGAAAAATATTTCTCGGTTTATTACCCCCTGGGTTTTTGGAAAAGATTCTGTTTTTGATCCGCGTATACGCTATGTCAGAATTTGGCTAGAGCTTTCTCAAGAAGAGCGGGTAAAAAGGATGCTTAATAGAGGAGATAGCAAAGAATACGTGGCCAAGCGCTTAGACCAAGAGGCTTTGCCCCAGTTTGCTGTTTATTGGGAACAACAACGTCAGCAATGTCAATGGGTTGTGGATGCTAGTGCTCCTCTTGAAGAGGTTGTAAGAAATATTCGTACTATAGCGTTGAATTACACGGATTTTTCTTAACAAATACCGTAGCTAGTCTTTTAAACGAGTTTTTTAGGATCCGTTAAAGTGAAACTGTTATGTTTTTCAATCTTTACAGGGATTAAAGCAGCGTGGTATCACAGGGTTTCATATAGTGTAAAGGCTTTTTGAGTTTGAGGTAAAGAAAAATCGATGATCGCGGTAGTGGAGTGTGGACTTTGGGGCGAAAATATTATGCGTACGTTATCAGAAATCATACTCCCCCTCACTTTTTTGAAGGGTCTTTTAAAGATCCGAAAGAGAGGCTATTTTATTAAAAATAAACAACAATGTTTAATGCAAATGAACCTTCTGTACTTAGTATGATCGATCAGCGAAAGGTTCAGCATCCTGCGCTGATCCACAAGAT
>NZ_ARPM03000184.1 GCF_000388175.3 Holospora undulata HU1
AATGATGCTATAGCTGGGATTTTTACTTCTTTCATACTTAATTCGGCTTGTCTTAACAAAGTTCATGCATCACTTTTTCCCATACACCCTTAATTCTATATCATCTATAAAACGAATGTACCGTCCATTGACAACCGCTCTTGATTATATAACATACTGCATTAACACTCTCTTTCTTTTGTATTTGCTTTTATTTCCGCTATCAAAACGATGCTTTTTCACTTCTCACCCTCTTTTTTAAATCGCTTAGATAATTCTTCTTCTACACCTCCAGGCCTTTTATATCATACTTTTTTATTCATGAAGACAGGTTCTTAAAACCCATTTCTATTATCCAAAAATAGATTGCTCATAACACTAATTTTGGATTGATCTTATAAAAGCTATTTGCAATCTTTTTCTCGGAAGCCTTGATTTAGGACTTTTTTGTGTAATTTTAGAATTTTCTTTGAAATGTGCGCTCTAGAAATATTCAAACAATCCTTGTATGATAAAGCACGGTACCATTGCTTTATCGTCTTATGCACATTAATAAAAATTTTATTCGTAATTTTGCCATCATTGCCCATATTGATCACGGAAAGTCTACACTGGCAGACGCACTAATGCGGATTTGCGGTGCTTTAGAGCAACGTCATGAAAAAGAGCAATTTTTAGACAATATGGATATAGAAAGAGAGCGAGGCATTACCATAAAAGCTCAAACTGTTCGGTTAAAATTTAAAGCGCAAGACGGGAACGTATATCAACTTAACCTGATGGACACGCCAGGGCATGTAGATTTTTCTTATGAAGTTAGCCGTTCTTTGGCAGCATGTGAAGGGTCTTTATTGGTGGTTGACGCTAGCCAGGGGGTTGAAGCACAAACCCTAGCCAATGTTTATAAAGCGATAGAAAATAATCATACGCTGATTCCCGTTCTTAATAAAATGGACTTGCCCTCTGCGGATCCTGAAAACATTAAAATTCAGATTCAGCATCTTATTGGTATTCCTGCAGAAGATGCTATTGAAGTTTCTGCTAAAAAAGGTATAGGAATTGAGGCTGTTTTACAAGCGATAGTGGATCGATTACCTTGTCCTCAAGGGGATGAAACCGCTTGCTTAAAGGCTCTGCTGGTAGATAGTTGGTATGATGCCTATTTGGGAGTCATTTTGTTGGTTCGAATAATGGACGGAATAATTACTCCCAAAAAGAAAATTCGCATGATGGCTGCAAACGCCGTATACACAGTAGAGCAAATCGGTGTATTTACCCCCTATCCCAATCCCGTAGAACACTTGGCGTGCGGAGAGGTAGGGTACATCATTGCTAATGTTAAGGCCGTAGGAGATTGTCATATTGGAGATACAATTACAGAAGAAAACAGGCCTGCCGAAGAAGCGCTTCCTGGATTTAAATCTTGTACCCCTGTAGTGTTTTGCAGCTTGTTTCCTGTGGAAGCTGGGGACTTTGATAAACTAAAGGAAAGTTTAGCTAAGCTTCACCTAAATGACGCAAGTTTTTCCTATGAAATGGATAGCTCTAATGCTCTAGGGTTTGGTTTTCGGTTAGGATTATTAGGGTTATTGCATTTAGAAGTTGTTCAAGAACGATTAGAGCGGGAATTTGATCTAGATCTTATTATTACAGCTCCAAGTGTTATATACAAAATTCAGTTGCAAAACGGCACTTGGATTGATCTTCATAATCCGTCTGACATGCCTTCACCCAACGAGATAAAATCAATGATGGAACCTTGGATCAAAGCAACGCTTTTTGTTCCAGATGCTTATGTAGGGTCGATTCTTACCCTATTGGTAGAAAGAAGAGGAATTCGTGAAAGTCTGGAATATGTTACTCCCACCCGGGCGCTGATGGTCTATAGAATGCCCTTAAATGAAGTGGCTTTTGATTTTTATGATACTTTAAAAAGTTTAAGTCGTGGCCATGCTAGCTTTGATTATGAAATGAACGGGTATGAAGAAGGAGAGCTCGTATTGTTGTCCATTGCACTTAATGGAGACCCCATTCATGCTTTGTCTTTTGTAGTCCCTAAAGTTAGAGCATATGACAAGGGAAGAGCGATTTGCGAAAAACTAAAAGAAATTTTGCCACGGCAGCTTTTTCCTATTGCAATTCAAGCAACAGTGGGGGGAAAAATTTTGGCCAGAGAAACCGTCTCTGCATTGCGAAAAAATGTAACTGCTAAATGTTACGGTGGTGATATTACGCGAAAACGCAAATTACTTGAAAAGCAGAAAGAAGGAAAAAAGCGTATGCGACAATTTGGAAATATAGAAATTCCTCAAAAAGCGTTTATTGAGGTGCTAAAAATAGGAAAGTAAAATCAGCGTACGAGGCGTGTCAGGGGGAAGTAATTTTTTTTAACGTAGCAGAAGGTGAATCACGCATACTCACAATGTTCTTTTCAAGTAAAGAAAAACGCAAAGAGCAAAGTCAAGTAGCTTTTGGGCTTCATTTCTTTGAAATGTTAACGAGGTTAAGTAGGTATTGGCAGGAGATGTTGTTTTTTTTCTACAAAAAAAGTTTTTTGCACTAAAAAATTAAATACAACCTTCTTTAAAAATTTTGTGTTCTCTATAAAAGAGACTATTTATTTTTTTTAAATTTTATACGCAAATAAAACCACGAGAGGGCGTGAATGTAGAGCCCCCTATGTCTTCGTGGAAGAATATAATGCATGCAGATCTGAAAGCCTGTATTCATGATTTAGCTATCCTTTTAATAGGATCATGGAATGGGCTATCATACTCATGTTTTCAGCAGTCGCTATGGCAATTTCATAATATTTAGATACCCTTCGAAAATGATTTAGCTATCCTATGTCCTTTCGACAATCCAACGCTTTGGAAGTATGACCCATCCTTGAGATATGCGCTCTGAGGTTGCTATAGTTTTATTCAATAGAGTTCTCACAAATTCCTCCAGGGGGTTTCTATATCCAGCATCTGCACACACTTCCTTTAATGTAGGATATTTTTACAACGCTTCCTAAAAAACTCTGCACCCAGCAACTAGTGTCATGCGTATTGGCCTTATGAACC
>NZ_ARPM03000183.1 GCF_000388175.3 Holospora undulata HU1
ACGAAAGTTTTAAAAGTCTCTGCGCTGGATGAGAGGTTCATTTGCATTAAACATTGTTGTTTATTTTTAATAAAATAGCCTCTCTTTCGGATCTTTTAAAGACCCTTCAAAAAAGTGAGGGGGAGTATGAATTTAAAGAATCCTCCCCTTTTATCAGCTCTGTTCTTAGTAAACCGTTTTTTAATAGACAACGCAAAAATTTTTTTTATAAAAAAATAGACATTCCATCAAACGCTGGTTCTATGCCGTAAGGTAGCTGCTTCTTAAGCGTTTCATAATCTAAGTCTGCGTTCATATGGGTTAAAATAGTGCGTTTTGGATTAACGCGCTTTACCCAATCTAAAACTTGCTCCAAATGAGCATGTTTGGTATTAGGTTTGCTGCTTAGACAGCCCAAAATCCACGTATCAATTCCTTTTAAAATCTCAAAAGATTCTTCCGAAAGTTCCGTAAGATCCGTGGAATACGCCCAAGTGGGAAACCGATAGCCAAGAGAATGCGTTGCTCCGTGCTTTTGTAGGAACGCAATAACAGGAATATCTGAAAGATAAAAAAGACCAAGTATTTGACAAAGCTGAATAAATCGAGACTTTCCCAAACATGCGTACGGAAGCATAGTTTCTAGCTCTTTACATGCAAAAGAATCCGCATAAAAAGGGATTGGCCCAAAAGAGGAAAACCCAATCAAATCCCCTATTCCTCCCACGTGGTCCATATGAGAATGAGTACACAATACTCCATCAATGCTGCAAATATCGTATGTTAAGCATTGAAAACGAAGATCTGGAGAAGCGTCAATTAACCAAGAATTCTTTGAAGTTTTAAAAAACAAACTGGTCCGAGTTCTATAATTTTTTAGGTTACTGGGGCTGCACGCTCCCCACCCTCTTCCTATAGAAGGAACTCCTGAAGAAGGTCCGCACCCCAATATGATTGCCTGCAATTTATCCTCCCATATACATTCCACCATTAACGTGCAAAGTTTGTCCTGTAATAAACTTCGCTTCTGGACTTACTAAAAATTGTACGGCATAAGCCACGTCCTCTGGAGTGCCCATAAATTTGCACGGCGTGTGCTCTAAGATTGAATTTCGCGCTTCTTGCAAAAGACCTTGTGTCATCGCTGTTTCAATAAATCCAGGAGCCACTGCATTTACGGTGATTCCTTTTGATGCAACTTCTAGCGCCAAAGATTTTGTCATACCGCACAGTCCTGCTTTGGAAGCAGCATAATTACATTGACCAGGATTTCCTTTGTGTCCAATAACTGAAGTAATATTGATTATACGCCCCCATTTATTTTTAAGCATTCCAGAAATTACTCCTTGACTTAAGAAAAAAGGAACAGAAAGATTAAGGTGAATAACATCTTCCCAATCTTGGTCTTTCATACGAAGAGCAAGGCCATCTTTCGTAATTCCGCTATTATTTACCAAAACATCAACGTTTGAAGCATGGGAAGAGACTTCTTCTAACAAAATTTTCCAGGATTTTTGAGTTCCCAAATCATGACGATATATATGAACCCTGCTACTCCACAATGACTTTAAGAGTTCTAATTTTTCTAAGTTACGCCCTGTAAGATGAATGGTTCCCCCCAAATTCCACAACCGGTGGGCTATTGCCATTCCGATTCCTCCAGTAGCACCAGTGATAAGACAGTTCTTTCCTGATAAAAAATTTTCCTTCATACAAACTTACCCTGTCCATTAATGTATTTACGACCACGATGAACGAAAGTATACGTATTCTACATACTAAATACAATAATGCAAAAAAAAATTACTGGGTAACCTTTATAAAAAAACGAGCACAAATCAGGAAATTATTCTTGGTAATCACCCAAAAATAAATAATAAATTTTACAAAAAATTAAAAAAACTTTTAGTAAAATTATTGATTTTACTCATTCTAATTATGATTAATTTTCAAGATAAAAAAAGGAATTATTTTTAACAAAACTAGTGTTGTCTTAAAATTCTTTGTTTTTCTCTTGACCATTCTCTCTCTTTTATTGCTTGGCGTTTATCTGCCTTTTCTTTTCCTGTTGCAATCCCCAGTTGCACTTTAATCAGTCCTGAAGCGTTACTGTATACAGAAAGTGGGACAATAGTCATTCTTTTTTTTTGCATTTGTCCACGCATTCGTTGAATTTGTCTGTTATGTAACAACAACTTTTTCCATCTCAAGGGATCATGACCAAAATGCTTTGATTCTGCACGCAAACTAATTAGTGCGTTATACAAAAACAGCTCTCCTTTCGATTCTAAAACAAAAGACTCTGCGATATTTATTTTTCCTTCACGGATGGCCTTAACTTCGCTTCCCTTTAACACAAGACCAGACTCTATCGTATCAACAATATGATAAGAGAATCGAGCCTTTCGATTTAAAGCAAAAGTTTTTACAGCAGTAGCACTCAAGACTGTTGATCAAATAAAAACTAACTTCAGACGATAACAAAAAATAATACAAAAGTCAATCACTTTTTTGAATCAAAAACAAAATAAATATGGGCTTGTTTTAATTTAATGCTTTATGTAATATTAAAGAGAGTAATGTTGATTTTTTGTATTAATGTCGGTCTTAAACCCTATGATTTTAAATCCTATATTGATATCTGGAAAGGAAGTTTTACCGTTAGTAGAAGGAGGAAAAGGAATCGGGGCATCTAATGGGGTCAGTGCCGGCGCTTGGGCAGCTTGCAATGCTGTTGGTACGTTTTCTGGTGTTAATGCTCCTATTTTGGATGAAAATGGCTACATAAAGCCTTGGGTTTATAACGGACATACGCGAAAAGAGCGCCACAAAGAACTTATAGAGCAAGCAATAGTGGGGGGGGTGCAGCAAGCCAAAATCGCCTATGATTTGTCCTGCGGAAAAGGACGTATCCATATGAATGTTCTGTGGGAAATGGGGGGAGTAGAAAATGTATTAGAGGGAATTTTAAGTGGGACAAAAGGGTTGATCCATGGGATTACTTGTGGCGCAGGCATGCCCTACAGACTAGCGGAAATAGCTGCGCGGTTTAAAGTTTTCTACCTTCCTATTGTTTCTTCTGCAAGAGCCTTTAGAGCACTTTGGAATCGCGCCTACAACAGAGTTTCTGAGTGGTTAAGCGCAGTTGTTTATGAAGATCCTTGGAAGGCTGGGGGACACAATGGGTTAAGTAATCAAGAAAACCCATTGCTTCCAGAAGACCCTTATGGCCGCGTTATGGCTTTAAGAGCTTCTATGCGGGATTTTTCTTTAGACCATATCCCTATTATTATGGCAGGAAGCGTTTGGCATTTAAAGAATTGGGCACATTGGATCGATAATGAAGAATTAGGGCTTATCGGGTTTCAGTTTGGCACTCGACCTTTGTTAACTCAAGAAAGCCCTATCCCGGAAAGCTGGAAGAAACGACTTTTAACTATTCTTCCAGGAGATGTTTTACTGAATAATTTCAGTCCAACTGGATTTCACTCTTCTGCTTTTCGTAATAGGTTTTTAGAAAAGCTTATAGCAAGGTCTTCTCGTCAAGTTCCTTATGCATATGCCCAAAGTGAAGAATTTTCAGGAATTTTAGAACTAGGAGCTCGGGGAAGAAAGTTGTTTGTAAGAGAGCGAGACTTAGATGAAATTACGCATTGGAAGCAGCAAGGATTTGTGACCGGTATGACAACACCAAGCCAAACGATTGTTTTTACTACTCCTCACGAAGCAGAAGAAATACTACGAGATCAGAGGAATTGTATGGGATGTTTAAGTTCCTGTCTTTTTAGCAATTGGAGTCAAGGCATGACAGGATCTACAGGAGAAAAGCCAGATCCAAGGTCCTTTTGTATTCAAAAAACCTTACAAGATATTATTTTAACAGGAAATGTAGAAGACAACCTTATGTTTGCAGGACACAATGCATACAAGTTCAAAGAGGATCCCTTTTATAAAGACGATTTTATTCCCACGGTTTCCCAGCTTATAGATCGCATTCAGACTGGAGAATAAGTGTTTGTGGGGCTTTTTTTATTTTCTTTTAGGAATGTTCTTTCTCAACGCCAAAAAGGGTTTATTTTGTGGGAAGTAGTGATCGGTTTGGCGGTATTTGGTGTTATTGCCGGAGCAGGAATGAAGATGTGGAAGATTGTTGATCAAGGAAGGTTCGTGCGAACTTGTGAGCAAATTCAGACAATTGTTACACAGCTTCGTCATTACAAGTGTGTTCACGCAGGTCTTCCAGAAGAAAGCGCTTTGGAAAATTCCCAAGCTTTAAGTATGGCTTCCAGTAAAATTTGGGATACTTTATCTGAAGAACAATGGATTGACGGAGTATCTTCTAGTGCAATTCACCCCTCTAAAGTTTATCCAAAAAATGCTTTGGGTGGTGGGGCTGGGTTAGTGCGCGCTACCTTTAATGAGCGTTCTGGGATTTGGCTTGTTCTTGCGAAAGAAACTCAGCACGGATTAAATGGCGCACTATTTACCCCAAAAGAGGCGGAACGACTTTCTACCACTTGGGGAGATGGCAGTCCTGATTCTATTAATTTTTCTGCCAAAGAAGGCATGGGAATTTCAGAGGGAGGGTGCGTAGAAGGGAAGAGTTTTTCAAAAAATTCTCACAGAAGTTGTATTGTTTATTTATTTGTCATGGATTGATCTTTAAAAATTTATCGTTCATTAAATAAAGACATTGGATACTATATTTAAATCAGTATAAAAAGATTATGATAATGTTCTTCTTATATGCTTGGCTTGGGCCCCATTTTTTCTCAATTGGATTTAGATCGGGGGAATAAAAAGGCAAATAAAGTAAACCATAGCATCTTCTAGCATGTTTTGCCTACTTTCCCTTTATGGAAAGTGGCATGATCTAAATCACTACCGCTTTCTTTTGGAAGGTTTGGTAATAAAATCTGCTGCACCCAAGATGTAAACCTTTTTGTAAGCCAGATATCACCCCAATTGCAATTGTATTTGTATTTGCCAATTAAAGCGCCTACGGCATTGCTCCCCTCAGTCATAAGAGCACATAACACCGCTTGCCTTTATTAAAGTATCCATGCGTTCTTGGCATGTCATGAGCAAAACCACTTTCATCACTATATCTGCTTATCTATCTGATACCAGAAGCGCTGACTTCTAACCTCTTAGCCCTTTCATGGCTAACTATCTGGAAATTCTTCTATATTTATTCTCAATTTTTCTTTGTCTAATTTTGTCCATGGTTTATTTCTTTTGTTGACTTCTTCAATATTTTTATTCTATCTCACTACTGCTGATTTAGATATGCAAAATCTAGCGGCTACTTTTTCAAATGACAAACCGTGCTTTGTTTTTATTTTTAATACTTTTTTCGAAAATCTAATGAATATGTCATACCTTTAATTATATAGTTTATTACGTAATTATAGCTTTATCCAGCTCTATTGTCATGTTTTTTTATGATGTTTTAGCTATACCGAAATATTTCACCAGCGTATCGATTCTATAGTCTTATATTCTGCAGATAGTACGTGCGTTCTTTCTAGGTTAATCGTGCCAAATATGTTCATTCTCGTCCGTAAAGCAGTGGTCTTAATTGGCTTGCGCTCCCCATTCAACCATAGGTGGCCATGGCACCCCATCCCCGAATAAAATTCGGCTCATTTTCCGGGGTGTGTTTGAGTAATTCTTCATATTTTTCGACAAATTTTTGTTGCGTAACGGAGGCTGCGAGGTTAAATATTGCTTCAATTTCTCAGCTTGCTCAGCTGTAAGCTTGCCACCATATACACCCGTCGCTAGGGGGCATAAGTGTTGAAAGTGGTTGAGATAGATATTATGAGTATAAAGTTTTAATTTTATAATGATGTATTGATATATGGTTAGAGAGA
>NZ_ARPM03000182.1 GCF_000388175.3 Holospora undulata HU1
CGTGCTTTGTTTTTAATACTTTTTTTCGAAAATCTAATGAATATGTTATAACTTTAATTATATGATTTATTACGTAATTATACCAAATCAAACTGAAAGTGTTGGACTGATGCGTTGAAAGTTGTCAGTGACGCGGTCGACAAGATCCATGGCGATGGTGTCTCAGGTTTGATCGAAAAAATGCAAAATACTCTGGCAAAACTCTTTGGCAGAGAAGAATAATCGATTATTGCGCACATATTCTTCTTCGATGGGGTTCAGGTTGGGGCAAGGGAGGGCAAATAATGCACCTCAATCCCCTTTTCTTTTACTGATTTTTTGGTATCTTTGCTTGTAGAGACCTTGATCCAAGATCAGGTGAATGTTAGGCGCCCTTAGATAAGCGTCTTTCAGCGGATCAAAAAACGTCTTCAAGGTTTTTAAGGAACACCACCTGTCAAATCCAAGGCTCCCATCAGGTTCATGCGTGTAGGTCGTCGTGGAAATGGGGGTGCCTGACAGGTGATTTTCGTTGCCATAGTGGGGGGCACGCCATCACCAAACAGGATGAGTTCATCCTTCGGCGGTATTGTCATCACCGTTAAATAAAGGCTTCCTGCTTGGCTGGCTGCCTTTTTAAATGAAAAATTATGGGCGTGCAGCCACGACGTCTTGCCTTAAATCGTCTACGCGCTGCTATAGGGTTCAAGAACATGAGCGCAGACATCGCTTACTTTCATATACGTCGTGGCCCAAATGCGCGATAAGTTCCGACATGACAACTGATCGTCATTCAGAAGAGCCTTAGCAATTTGACGATCTCCACCCTGATAACAAAACTGCCTTAATCCTATCTGCTGCGTTCTTAACGCAACACGATCTTCTTCTTTCAGAAATCTTTGCATAAAAAAAATTATTAACACATAAAATTAAACTTTTAAACTATTTCATTCAGCATGAGTATATGCGCTGTTTAAAAGCACCAAAATTTTGATTTTTTATCCAAGTAAAAGCGACCATTGTCTTTTTCACAAACATCTTGTATCCTCATAAAAAGCTTTGATCTTTTTTTGAGCGCTGTGTTTACTGTGGTCCCTTCTTTTTCACCTGAAAACAACTCTATATTTTATACATCTTCTTTGGGGAATAGGTTTTATGCTTACATTGGGCTTGAAACTCATCTTCAAATCAAGAGCGCAAGAAAGATTTTTTCTTCTGCTCCAGTAGGCGCAGAACCTCTGATTGCTAATCATTGTGTTGATTTTGTGGATATGGCTTTTCCTGGAATGCTTCCTGTTCTTAACCGTTCTTCTGTTGAACAAGGGATTCGTATGGGGCTTGCCATAAAGGGAACAGTGAATGCGTATTGTGTTTTTGATCGCAAACACTATTTTTATCCAGACAATCCATCAGGATACCAAATTTCTCAGCAACGCTATCCTTTAGTAGAGCGCGGAGAAGTCTCCATCGTGGTGGATTGCCCTTGTTTAACTCCTCGGTATGAAAAAACAGTGCGAATTCATCGACTTCACCTTGAACAAGATGCGGGAAAAAGTCTGCACGATTCAAGTGGAGAGTCTTTGATTGATTTTAATCGCGCTGGCGTAGGATTGATGGAAATTGTTTCTCAGTGCGATCTTTCGTCCCCGGAAGAGGCAGCTGCCTATGTAGAACATATTCAACGCATTGCGCGCTATACAAAGACCAGTGATGGAGATATGGAAAAAGGGCAAATGCGTTTTGATGTCAATATTTCTGTGAGTCCAGAAAGCGGAGTTTTAGGAACCCGTGTAGAAATTAAAAATATGAATTCTGTTCGGTTTTTAAAGGCTGCTTTGTATTACGAAATTTCAAGGCAAATCCAGCAATTAGAGCAAAAAACCCCGCTAGTTCAAGAAACCAGAGGATTTGATGAAAAAGCGGGGGTAACTTTTAGTATGCGCTCTAAAGAGGAAGCGCAAGATTATCGGTACTTTCCTGACCCCGATTTACCAACAGTATGCATTGAAAAAGATTGGGTGCAAAAGATTTATAGTTCTTTACCAGAGCTTTTTGATGCAAGGCGTAAGCGCTTTATGCAAAATTTTCAGTTATCAGAATACGATAGTTTTGTTTTAACAGAGATATCAGAAGTTGCCGATTTTTTTGAAGAAACTTTAAATGCTGTACCAAAAGAAACTTTAGAAAACAATAAATCTAATTTAAGTAAAGTGGCGTCTAACTGGATCAGCGGCCCCTTGTTTTCAAAAATAACGCATAAAGAAAGAATTAAGGAAGAAGTGCGTTTTTCTCCTTCTCAATTTGCGGAATTTATTTTATGCGTAACAGAAAAGATCGTTTCCACACCCATAGCAAAAGAAATTTTTCAAGAAATGTTAGATCATGGGCTAAGTGTTAAGGAAATAATGCAGAAAAAAAATATAGATCTAAAAGGGAAAACTCAAGAACAGTTGATGGAGGTATTAAAAGAGATTCATGCAGAAAATCCTCATCAAGTTCAAGCATATTTGTCTGGTAAAGAAAAGTTACTTATGTTTTTTTTGGGACAAACCATGAAAAAACTAAATGGAAGAGGAAATCCAGAACAGCTTCAAAACCTTTGGAAAGACTATCTTCAATCTCTAGGAAAAAAAGAAGATCTTTAAACTAAGAACCGCTTTATGAGATTTTTTAGGTGCTATTTTTGAATCGATCTTCCCATAGCGTATAGCAGATTTTTTTCTTTATACAGAAAAGGGAAGAAAGTTTTTGGTAGAATTTTATTAAAAAGGGTATGCTTACTTTATTTTTTTAACAGCGCTGATGCTGTACTTGTGTTTTTCCAAATCTTTCTTTAGACGTTCAATATTTACACCTTTTTTAGTATTGCATAGATTTTTAAGGTTACTGAGAGCAAGCTGACCTTGAGGAACAGGGGTTTTTTCTGTATTTTCTAGTACTGGAGTTCCTTTTGCTTTTGAAGGAATTGAAGCATTTAATGCATTTTTTTGGATAGCCAAAAGTCCCATTTGTGCTCCATCCTCGCAATACACCGCAACCGGAGGAAGGTACGCGTCAGAGGAAGGCGGGGCAGATATCGTAACTTTGTTTTTGTTTTCAGATGAAGAGGGCATAGAGCTTATCTTGGGAGAGCTTAATGCAAGTGAAGGGGACGATAGTGTAGAGGGAAGAGATAGAGAAGAGGTTAGAGAAGAAAGTCCAGTAACTCCAGTCGTTGATACTGGGGCAATGGAGGGTATCGATAAGCTGTTAGTTTTCAAAGAATTTAGTGTGTTTTGAATTGAGCTTACCGAAGCTGGTTTTACTCCCCCTTCTGAAATTTTACTTCCCCCTTTATCGGAAACTTTATCCGAAGTTTTATTAATGATGTCGTCAACAGTGACGGGTGTATTTTCTTCATTGGCATTATCCACAACTTGTGAAGCATCGACTACAGAAGTGGGGCCATTAGTGATAACAGGTACAGGATTTTGCGCAGGAGTTGTTCCACCGGCAGCAGGATTTACAGGTGCAGGAGTTGTTCCACCGGCAGCAGGATTTACAGGTGCAGGAGTTGTTCCGCCGGCAGCAGGCACGAGACTAGCTCCATTATTAGGGACCGATGCGGGGTCAGAAAAATCCACTCCATATGCGCTAAAATTAAATAAACATAGGATTAAAACATATTTTTTCATACTTTAATTGAATCGGTATTTTTAAAAATTCTAATTCTTAAAAATTAAAATACAATTAATAAAAAACATTTTAAAAAAGTTTTATTTTGTAGAAAAAACGTATTAAATTCAAAGTGCGGCTTAGTATAAAGAAAATATAAACCTTCACTTCACCAAAAATAATTTTTTTTAGTGAGGAGAAAACACATAGATGTGATATACAGCTACTGAATTTAAATATAAAAAAAGATTTAAAAAGCATCGACTATCCATTTTAGTTTAATCCTAATTTTTTTATAGTTTCCTCTTTATCTTTTTACTTTATCCCGTTAAAATTAATTATACTAGTGTTAAAGCAAGACGATATGAGCAAATCTTACCATATAGGGATTATTGGATCTGGGCCAGCAGGTCTTACTGCCGCTATTTATATAGCCAGAGGTGGCTTTAAGACCACAGTTTGGGCAGGGTCTGATCCAGGAGGACAACTAAAACTAACAACTGAAGTAGAAAATTATCCAGGATTTAGCAGTCCTGTACTAGGTTCTGTACTGATAAAAGAAATGACAGAACAAGCAAAAGCTTGCGGAGCGGTGATTCTTTCAGAAGAAGTTTTAGACTTCAAAGCAGAAGAAAAAAAATTTGTCGTTCAAACCTATCAGAGCAATGCGTTGTGCGATGCGTTGATTATTGCAACCGGGGCAAAAGCTCAATGGCTTGGGTTAGAAAGTGAAGAAAAATTTAGGGGATACGGAGTATCTTCCTGTGCGGTATGTGATGGGCGATTTTTTAAAGAGCGTTCTGTTGCAGTAATCGGTGGAGGAAACACCGCAGTAGAAGAGGCGCTTTACCTTTCACATCAATGCTCACAGGTTTTGCTGATTCATAGGCGAGATCAGTTAAGAGCAGAAAAAGTTCTTCAAACTCGACTATTTGCAAGACCCAATGTGCGCATACTCTGGAGCCATACTCTGGAAGAAATTTTAGGCGAGCAATCTCCCTATAAGCATGTAACAGGAATAGTTGTAAGAGATGTTATCTGTCAGCAAACAAAACAGTTAGATATGGATGGCGTATTTATCGCCATTGGCCATAAACCAGAAACACATTGGATGCACGGAAAAGTAGAGCTAACCTCTAAGGGGTACATTGCATGCCGTTCTGGTAGCGCAAAAACGTCTCTTTCTGGAGTGTTTGCCGCAGGAGACGTAATGGATTCCGTTTACCGCCAAGCAGTTACTGCTGCGGGGTTTGGGTGTATGGCGGCACTAGATGCTATGAATTTTTTGGAGGCTCAAACTGAATCATCCTGATGAACTGCGTATCTTGGGGTTGGATCCTGGGTTAACTTATACCGGCTGGGCCATTGTTTCAACGCACCCTATCGAGCGTTTTGTGTGCAAAGCTTATGGTCGTATTCAAACCAGCGTGCGAAAAAGCATTTCAGAGCGTTTAGTGCACATTCACGACGTTTTGTTATCGGTCTGTGAAACTTGGATGCCTCATTGCGCTGCGATTGAACAAATTTTTGTTAATTCAAATCCGGTATCTTCTCTAAAATTAGGGTTAGCTCGGGGTGTTGCATTGATGACTCCGGGGCGTCTTCAAATTTCCGTTACAGAATACAGTGCCAATACAGTAAAAAAATCTGTAACGGGAAACGGGCACGCATCTAAAGAGCAAGTTTTAAAAATGCTAAAACAGATTTTTCATCAAACTCTCTCTTCTTATGATAGCAGCGATGCATTGGCAGTGGCGCTGTGTCACGGGTTTCATCTAAAATAAATGTACTGGAGCGATTTAGGTATTGTTTTAGGATGGAAAAACTTTGGAGAAAATCGTCGTTTGCTAACAGTGTTAACGCAAAAATACGGAGTATACAAGGGAATAGTTTACGGTGTTTCTCAGACTTTGTTTCCTGGGTGGGTTTTAAACTTGAGGTGGAAAGGAGCTTGTGAGACAAGTCTTGGAACATGGAGCATAGATGGCAGTGTTTCCTTGGGGGATGAATCTTCCGCTAATCCTTTAACTTTTACACTATTAACTTCTATGTGTCAGTTGTGTATTTGTGGAATTCCCGCACAAATTCCGTGCTTAGACATTTATCAAGCTTTTTTGACAAGCATGACACTTTTACCAGAACCAAGAGGGCTTCGAGCCTATGTGTTATTTGAGGCTCACATTTTGTGCTACCTTGGACATCAAGATCGACAAATACAATGTTTTATTCAAAATTGGCAAGATCCAAAAATAACCTGCGTTCGCAGGCAATGGCTTTATCAAGATAATATATGGAAACAGTTAGGAAAACACTGGCAAAATTGGCAAGAAATAAAAGAGCGTGCCTATTGCAAAATTTTCGAAAATTTTTCTTGATAACTTTTTTGGAGTTGTTTTTAAATAGGTTTCCTTGGCTCTACATCAATATTTATTTGTTTCTTATACATCTAAAACATGATAAAAAGAATGTGAATATGACAATAGAGCTGTATAGAGTTATAATTATGTAATTAATTATATAATTAAAGTTATGACATATTCATTAGATTTTCGAAAAAAGTATTAAAAAAACAAAGCACGGGGTATCATTTGAAAAAGTAGCCGCTAGATTTTGTATATCTAAATCAGCAGTAGTGAGATGGAGTAAAAATCTTGAAGGGGTCAACAAAAGACATAAACCATGGACAAAATTAGACAAAGAGAAATTGAGAATAGATAGAGAAGCATTTCCAGATAGGTTAGCTACAAAGGGCAAAAAGGCTTGGAGTGAGCGCATCTGGGATAAAACATGCTAAGAAACGTATAAGTACATATACCCCAAAAGAGAATCCAGAAAAAAGATCTACATTTTGCTAAACAATTATGATATGCCCAGAACCCACGGTCATTCTGATAAGAGAAGACGGCGCTATGGAAGTCATGTTGGGGAGAAAAAGAATGATGATAGAAGCCTTAATAGATTCTGCTTTAGGTGCAGTAGGTTTGTTAACAGCCAATACTGATGTTTTTACATTTTGGGTACAGCAGATTTTATTACCCAATCTACCTACAAAAAGTGTGAGTGTTATGGACAATGCTTCTTTTCACAAAGGTATAGAAATACGGAAGCTAGCATGTACGACGAACTACAAATTGTTCGATTGATCAAATCTTCAACTCTTATCTGTGACTCTTTTATGATCTTAGTATAGAATCTCATCCCCTCTGTTGTATCTAAACTCGGTGCATATTGCATCAGTTTTTTCCAAATGTCGGCTCTAAGCATATTTCTTGAAAACTGATGAACAGCCTTTCTAATTTTCGTGGCGCTTAGGAAAACAGACTTTAGTGCAACCTGTCTTACGTACATCCTCCAACTATTAATTTTTCACAAATGACAGTTTTTGAATAAGTCTATTAAAGCGCCACAAGCTTTAGCATTCCTAAGTTATTTTTTATTAATTTTACAAAGCAATCATATAACAAGGCGCCCTCTAGACATAGTTATATTATTTGTGCCAAAATTCCAGGTGTGAAAAGTAAAATTAAAGAAGCCTTTTACAAGAGGTGTTGTAAGCTTATAACGCAAGAGCAATAAATTATGACTTGTTTTTTACAGATAAAAGTATTGGGCAATTAAAAAAATTAATGCAGTGCGAAAGTACACTTGTTAGGCTGCGTATTCGCGTTTTAAGCGGTGGTTGCGCAGGATTAAGATACGAAATTCCACTTTGCATTGATCCAAACCCTTGGTTGATTAGCTTTTCTAACATTCTTAAACTAGTTTTCTTGCCAAATAGTATTAATCTCAGCAAACCTTTGAATAGTAATTCTCCGGTGATTTTATTATTATATCTATTGACATCGTA
>NZ_ARPM03000181.1 GCF_000388175.3 Holospora undulata HU1
CAAGGCAATCTGCTCCATATCACGGTTCATAAGGCCAATGACACAGGTGCTGGGTGCAGAGTTTTTTGGGAAGCGGTGCAAAAATATTCTACATTAAAGGAAGTGTGTGCAGATGCTGGATATAGAAAACCCATGGAGGCATTTGCGTAGAACTATATTGAATAAAACTATAGATGGGGCATACTTCCAAAGCGTTAGATCGTCGAAAGAACATATGCATGGCTAAATCCTTTTCGAAGGGCGTCTAAAGATTATGAAATTGCCATAGCGACTGCTGAAAACATGAATATGATAGCCCATTCCATGATCCTATTAAGAAGGTTAGCTAAATCATGAATACAGGTTCTTAAGATGTGCTTAAGATATATAACGCTCATTATTTTTATTTCTATGAAGGGGGGGCTAAACTTCCTGCAAGACTATTAAGGTGACTTTTTTGAATTTCTACCCACTGTATTGATCCCATAATGTCTTCTAAAGCATGAACATATACAGATTGCATATAGGGACTTTTCCCTAAAATTTGTCCCAACTTCTTTCCATTTTTTTCAAATAATACGGGAAGACGCTCCCCTTTTTTACTTAGATTAAAAGCTTGCTGAGTGCGTTGCAATATTTCTTGAAGTTGATGCAGACGACGTTTTTTTATTTCAATAGAAATTTGAGGTTTTAAAGCAGAAGGCGTCCCAGGACGAGCGCTATACATAAATGAGTACGCTTGCGCATACCCAACGCGATCGGCTAACTGACAAGTTTCTTGAAAATCTTCTTCTGTTTCCCCTGGATGTCCTACGATAAAATCTGAAGAAAATGCTATATCTGGGCGAGCTTTTCTGAGCTCTTCTAATATCAACTCATATTCTTGAACAGTGTACTGGCGATTCATTGCCTGAAGAACACGATTTGATCCGGATTGAACGGGAAGATGTAAAAAAGGCATTAATTGTGGAATTTCTTTGTGTGCTTGAATTAAGCAAGGAGTCATTTCTCTTGGATGGGAAGTCATATACCGTAAGCGATGCACTCCTTCTAATTCTGCGCAACGGTACAACAATTCTGAAAATGCTACTTCTTTCCCCAAAGCAGTTTTTGACCGATATGCATTAACATTTTGCCCCAACAATACAAGCTCTTTTGCCCCTTCTTTTAATAAAATACGTGCTTCGTTCAAAATGTCGTCTAACGGCCTTGAATATTCTGCTCCTCTTGTATACGGAACTACACAATAAGTACAAAATTTGTTGCACCCTTCTTGAATAGAAAGAACTGCGCTTACGCCATGAAATCCCCGAGGAACCTTCAGATTATCAAATTTTGAAATTTTCGGAAATCCAGTGCCCAGTATTCCTCGTCCTGGCCCATCTTTCACAGCGTAAAGGCGTTCAACTTTTGCTAATAACTCAGGAATTTTATCGTAAGTCTGAGGACCAACCACAAGATCCACATAAGGAGCACGCTTTAAGATGTTTTTTCCAAGCGCTTGTGCAGAACATCCTGCAACTATAATCACCATGTCTTTTTCGTTTGTCTTACGGAACTCTTTAATCAGACGAACACGCCCTAAATCAGAAAACAGTTTTTCTTCCGCTTTTTCACGAATTTGACAAGTATTAAAAATCACAACATCTGCGTCCATTTGATCTTTTAGGGTATACCCGAGCACTGTGAACATTTCTTCTATACGCTGAGAGTCATACACATTCATCTGGCATCCATATGTCACAATATGTAGAGTTTTATGCATTTTTATCCTTTTCTTTATAGTTCAGATATTATAAAGCTTTTGATAAGGAATTCAAAAATAAAAAATCTTGCATTTTCAAACTTTGTGATATTCCCGCCCTTACAGAGCTTACAGATCGAGCTGCAGAAAGTTTACGAGAACTTCCTGCTGTAAAGGGGGGATGAAAAATAATCACAACCGTCAATGAACGCCACCCCCCACATTTAAATAAATGTGGAAATAAGGCAACATTTCCAATCCAACTTAAGTACCGTCTTACCCAAGACAACGCAGGAAACCCGTTTACTTCTGTATAACAAATTGATATGGGTTGAATTTTAACTTCCGGATGAAGTTCAAAAAATGCATGATAAAAAGGCTCGGTCACAATTCCATTTCCCGTTGTTCCTTCTGCAAATACAAGTACCGCTTTATTTTGTTGGATCGTTTTTTTTATACGGGTTTGGCCATTATGAATGCCTCTGAGTGTTCGTTTGATGAAAATTGTTCCAAATTTCTTAGCAATCCAGCCCACAAGGGGCCAATTTTTAACCTCTTCCTTTGCGATAAAAACGTAAGGGGCTTGTTCTCCCAATAATACTATATCTAGGTAAGATATGTGGTTAGATACAGCAAAAACTCCTTCTTTGCAAATCGAACCGCGTACTACAACTTTATGAACTCCAGCGCAACGACGAATCCCTTTATACAAAATTTTTTTTAAAAGCACTACAAAAGAACAAGACGGAAACAAAAAAGATATTCCTCCTATAACCCCGCCTAATAACAAAAGTAGCCCAACGCCCCCTATGCCAAGTAGTGCAAAAACACGATTTTGTTTGAACCGAAGCACAGAAGACTTAGAACTCATCGTGCCCCATACCCCCCCAGTACTAACCGCCTTGTATCCACAACGACACACGCATCCAAAGAAGAAAAACTTAAATCTTGAAATATACCTTGTCCAACCCACCCGCCTACTTGCAGATACCCCCTTAGTAGAGAAGGTATCTCGCTCCATGCTTTATTGATATTCACTTCTTCTGGTTCTAATATTTTTATTAACGCCGCACTTGAAGATAAAACCTCTGGGCGGATATATTCTGGGGCTCTGTGCGCATAATGCAAATAAGAAAATCCGTGTTGATATTTTTCAGGAATTATCCCCTCAAAGCTGGCACATCCAAATAAATAGCGAATGTTGTGATAAGCAATGTAGTCTGATAACCCCTTCCATAATAAGCGAATAATTCCTTTTGTGCGATAAGCACGATCTACACATGCTCTTCCCAATTCCAAAATATTTTCTTTTGACTCTAATATTTTTTGGATATCAAACTCGTTTTGAGAGTAAAAAGTTCCGCACTGTTCTGCAGCTTTACGAGAGATAAGGCGATAAGTGCCCACAATGCGATGACTAGAAACTTCTTCTACAATAAGATGTTCGCAATACGCATCAAACATATCAACGTCAAGCCCTTCTGATTTTGCATTCATACGTTCTTTATAATACACGGCATAACGTAATTTTTGAGCTTCTAAGATTTCCTCAGGAAGCGTTGTAACACGCACAACAAATGATTCAGACACAAAAAATCCCTATAAAATACACCTTCATTATACCTTGATTGTAAAAAAAGGAAAGGACAAAACACATTCCGCAAAATGGAGTTGTACCCTTTTAATCCTTTTTAAATTTTCTTAAGATCAGAAAATTCTCTAAATCTTGATATCAAAAAGTGCGCTCTTAACAAGCTATTTTAAAAACACAATTTTACCATCAATTGATATCTTTCGTATATTCAAAATTTTGCTATTTAACATCTCAGGTGTTTGACTGCTGAGCCTCTTTAATTTTTTTTCTTAAAATTTCTGTAAAATCTACACTGTTCAGTTGCAATCCGGGAAGCCCGCACTCTAAAGTAACGATTCTAACCCAATGTCTTACAGAGGGCCACAGCATATTGGGGCAATTTACGTACAACAAAAACGGGCGCATATCTTCGTCTTCATTTTTAATAATGAAATAACCGGCATATTTTAGCTCTATTATACATCCGGGCTTTTGATCTTTCATCATTTCTATTCGAAGAACAATAACAACTTGAAAATGCTCCCCTTCTCCTCCAGTCAGGACATCTACTGAAACTCTGGTTTCGGTCTCGTTTCCTTCTTGCTCTGATAACGCAAAAGGAGAAGGACATTCAATAGAACAATCAACAATATGTTGAAAAACAAGTTCTAAAACGGAAGAAGGATCATTCTGCTCAGCAGAAGAAGTTCCGTTTGAAGGAGATGGGATTCCTCCCTGAAAAGGGGGTTCTTGAAAATCTTGGTACATCAGAATATAAACTTATCTGCAATTTTCTCATTGTATCTGATTTTAAAAAAAATAAATAGCGTACGTAAAAAAGATCATTTTTGTAAAATTGATATTTATACTGAAAAAATAAAAAAAATAAAAATTATCGATACCTTTAACCAAATATAGCATGATTAATTTTCAAAGTTTTATTAACGTGAAGTTCCGCAAAAATAAGCAGTGTTCCCTCTAGCATTTCAAGTGATCGCGTGTTTGCACGGCCCATAAGTGTTGAAAGTGGTTGAGATAGATATTATGAGTATAAAGTTTTAATTTTATAATGATGTATTGATATATGGAAGAATTAGAAAATATTATGTCTTTAATAAAAGAAGAAGATTTAGAGAGACTAGGAAAACTTTACGATGTCAATAGATATAATAATAAAATCACCG
>NZ_ARPM03000180.1 GCF_000388175.3 Holospora undulata HU1
CAAAAGATAAATGGACGGATGAGTTTGTGGAAGTAGCACGTATTTTGGGATGGATATTTGAATTTGGAACAGATGAATTTGGGGAAAACATCTACGATTTGGTTCAGCAAATGATTATTGATGGAAAAGACCATTATCCTGACGAATCGTTAATGGGGTATTTTGCTGATACCAGTGTTCTTGGAGATTCTATCAATATAGATGTCCTAGAGTGTATGGGGATTGCCAATGATTTATTTATTGGTCGTCGAAGTAGTGAGCATATGTACAACGCATTTATCGAAAATACTCCTTACGATCCAAGCATGAAGTGGCCATGCCATCCAAATTATGACAGTTTATGTCCCAGCTTTGATCGCGCGCTTTGTCCCTATCTTCAAGGGCAAGACCCGCCCAGAAGTCAGGCGGTGATTTGGGTGCCTCTTCCTATTTTGCGATTTGCATTTTTTGCAAAGGAAGTTGCTGTATTTGGGCGTCCTTTTGAAGGGATGCAAAAAGTTGCTCAAGAGCAACTAGAAGAGCTAGACGGGCACTTTATTCACCCGGAATATTTTTACATTTTGGCACGAGTTTTAGAACTTGAAGACAGCGCTGAGTCTAGAAAAGCTTTAGACATTTTGGCCAACAATCTGTTTTTGGGAGAAAAGCCATTAACGCAGGCATGGACCCAAGAATTGGAAGATGCTCCGTGGCTTCGATAGACAAAACTCTACCGTTTTGGAAAATTTTGGGAAAGCTCGCCTTTAAGAAGCTTGGAATATGCGCGCTTTTTTTTGTGCCTTTCCTTGACAGCCTGGCAGAGGCCTCTTTGCAAGGGGCAGGCTTTATCGGAAGGGCACGTCAAGAGGGAAGCATAAAAAACTTAAATTTTTTATAACTATTTTTTGCGTATACTATAAAAATCAGTACTTTTCGTACTTACAGCTGACCCATTACTAACGATATCTTTAAGGAAAAGTTTAAATTTCTATCAAAAATTGTGAATTTAGCCTTGAATGTTGATCTATATTTCTTTTAAAATATAAAAAAATAAATATTTATGTATAATTATGGCTCGCCCTACACAAATTGTTCTTTCTGGTAAAAATTTATTACATAATTTGTCTATTGTACGGTCTCGTAATCCGTCAAGTAAAGTTATTGCAATGGTCAAAGCAAATGCTTATGGTCATGGAATACGCAGCGTTTCTAAGGTTTTAGACGGTCATGTAGAGTATTTTGGAGTTGCAAGCATTGATGAAGCGTTGTCTCTTCGCAATTCTGGAATTCAAACTCCCATTATTTTGATGGAAGGAGTATTCTGTGTATCTGAATTTGCGCTGACAAATCAACATAATATTTCAGTAGTTTTTCAATCTTTAGAGCAGTGGCAATGGTTTAAACAGGCTTCAGTACCTTTAAAAGCCTGGTTAAAAATAGATACAGGGATGGGGCGCCTGGGGTTTAATCTTGAAGAAGCAGAAGCGGTGTATCAAGAAATGTATCATCACGATTTTATTGAAAAGCCTTTGGGACTGATGTCTCATTTTGCGTGTGCGGATATTTTTGGGCACCCCTTGAATGCCCTTCAACATGAAGCGTTTTTTAAGTTTGCAGAAGGAAAATTAGTTATAAAAAGTTTAGAAAATTCTGCTGCAAGCTTGATTTCTCAAGGAGCCATTAGTGACGTTGTTCGTCCAGGATTGCTACTGTATGGGTGTAGTCCATTTCCAGAATATAGTGCTGATTTTTTTGGATTAAAACCAGTAATGTCTTTAAAAAGCCAATTGATTCGAGTTTTTCAAGCAAAACCTAAGCAAACTTTGGGATACGCAGGACGATATGTGTGTAAAAGTTCTATGCCTGTTGGAGTTGTTGCTGTAGGATATGGAGACGGATACCCCATTACGGTTCGAGACGGCGCTCCTGTTTTAGTAAATAACATTTTGTGCGAAATTGCCGGGCGCATTTCTATGGATATGCTTACTGTAGATTTACGAGCCATGGGTTCTGCTAAAGTAGGAGACCCGGTCATATTATGGGGGGAAGGATTGCCTTTAGAAAATTTGGCTCAATATACTCAACAACACGTATGGAGTATTTTAACTGGAATTCAGAATCGTCCTAAAAGTGTTTGGATTTGAATGTAGTAAGAAAAATTTAATATTTTATAATTAAAATTTTGATTTTTACTTAATATTAGGTAAAAATATTAAAATGTAATAAATAAATATAAAATAAAATAGATCGGATGCGGGAGAAAAATAATTGTAGGATATCAGCGTAGCAGTTTTTTTATAATTCCAGTACGCCAATCTTATTCCTAGCGTAAAATAAAATCTTGAGTACAATTTTGATCAAAAAGATTGCTTTGTAAGAAAAAATTAGATAAAATTTTATTTAGTTTTGATAAAAGATTTACAATTTATTAGTGTCTTGTGTTATTCGCTTACTAGAGCCGCAGCTCATCAACCGCATTGCCGCAGGGGAGGTGATAGAGCGCCCAACTTCCGTTATCAAAGAGTTAGTTGAAAATTCTTTAGACGCAAAAGCAACTCAGATCCACATTACTGTCCGGGGGGGAGGGCAAAGTTTAGTGCGAATACAAGATAATGGACACGGTATGGTAGAAGAAGATTTGAAGCTTTCTGTCCACCGGCATACTACATCAAAGCTTTCTCATTCCGATTTGTGGAATATTCATACTTTTGGCTTTCGTGGAGAAGCATTGGCATCCATTACCTCTGTATCTAAAGCTACTTTAACCAGTAAAGTATTAGATCAGCCCTACGGATTTAGCCTTTATATTGAAGGAGGAACGCAGCACCCTCTTAAGCCTATTGCCTGTGAAACGGGAACCTGTATTGAAATTCGTGATCTTTTTTTTGCAACTCCTGCACGATTAAAATTTTTAAGATCTCCATCGCAAGAATACATCCATATGACTCATTGTTTGGATCGGTTTTTACTTTTAAATCCTGCCGTTTCTTTTTTCTTACGTCTTGATGAAAAGCAAAAAATATTTGAAGCAACTTCTTTAGAAAACCGTATCCAACACCTACTGAATATGCCATCAACGCAAGGGTTTTGGCTGCAAACACAGATTCAAGATATAACAGTAACCGGATGGGGAGCGCTTCCAGGAGCACATCGAAGAAATGCAGATCGATTATTTGTATACGTAAATCAACGTCCTATTGAAGACCGGATGCTTATTCAAAGTATTCGGTTTGCTTATCAAGATCTTATTCCAAAAGATCGGTATCCGTGTGTAATTCTTTTTCTAAGTATTCCTTATTCAGATGTTGATGTTAATGTTCACCCTGCAAAAACTCAAGTGAGATTCAAAGCTCCTCAAGAGATTCGTGCAGTAGTAATAGCAGCACTGAAAAAAGCGTTAATGCAAAATGGGCAAAAAAGTGTAAATATTGCACCTAAGGTGGAGAGTTCAAAAGCTTTTGTGAATGATTTTTCTTTTGACTCTATGTCAGTGAAAGGTAATTTTGATTCTTTACCAGAGCAAGGTAATGTTGACTCTGCATTGGGGAAAAATGAACTTAATTCTTTATCAGCGCAAAATAATCTTTCTTCTGCATCAATGCAAGATGATTTTTCTATGCAAGATGATTTTTCTGTACAACATATCAATTCTTCGCTGAATTCTTTGAAAAAAGAAGAACAAGATTTTTCGTACACTTCCGTTTTTCGTAAAGAGAGTAGGCCACCCAAGGTTCCGTATTTTTCAGGACTTAAGGGGGGGGAGCATTTATCTATGCCTTCTTCTCTGAAAGAGGGAGACTCTGTTCTTTCATTAGCAGCAGAGCTTTTTGCATCAAGGGAAGGATTATCTCCTTCTTTGGATAATACTGAAAATATAGATTTAGGACAAGCAATTGGTCAAATTCATAGGCGTTATATTATAGCAGTTAATGCACAAGGGCTTGTAATTGTAGATCCTCATGGAGCGCATGAGCGCGTTCTTTATGAAGAAATGAAACGTCAATGGAGATCTTTTGATGTGCAATTTCTGATTCCTCCTCTTCCACTTTCTTTAACAGAGGCAGAAAATCTTCTTGTAGAAACTCATGCGGCCGCATTGGCACAGGTAGGATTTCCTGTAGAAAAACAAGAAAACGGGGTTGTACTTAAGGGAATTCCTGCAGTGTTTCATGAATATCCTGCCGATGCCCTTTGGGATTGTGTAGTGCAGCGCCTTTCTGATGAGTTGTTTTGCTCTCCTAAAGAGGTTCATCAGGAGCTTTTACACCACGTTTTGGCGTATTGGGCGTGCAGAAAAAGTGTTTTTTTAGGAGATTCCCTATCTTTAGAAGAAATGAATGGGCTATTAAGAGCTATGGAAAAAACACCACATTCTGCCCAATGCAATCATGGTCGAAACGTGTATTGTGTGTTTTCTATGGCGCAAATTGCCTCTTGGTTTGACCGTTCTCACTGAAATTATAGAGTAATAAAAAAATTGCTTCCTTAGTGAACAGTATAAAAAGATCAAGGAAAATTTTATTTGATTCCTTGGAAAACTAGGGGGAACAGCTAATCTTGTATAAAATTATTTGGTTAATATAGCTAATCTACAATACTATGATTATAATACAAAATTCCAGTACTAAATGAATAGATACATAATAGACCTCTTCGGAAACTAGAAAAAGAATAAAATCTAGGCTGGTATTATATATCTAATGGAGATGTGTATATGAAATACGAACAGATCAAAGAATTGGAGAAGGAAAATTTCGGACATTAACCGGATTTAAGAAAGCTATAGCTAAAACTTGATAAAAAGAATATGACAATGGAGCTGGGTGGAGTTATAATTATGTAATTAAAAATAAAACAAAAGCACGGTTTATCATTTGAAAAAGTAGCCGCTAGATTTTGCATATCTAAATCAGCAGTAGT
>NZ_ARPM03000179.1 GCF_000388175.3 Holospora undulata HU1
TACTAAGGCCCGTATTCAATTAAGCCAAACGACAAGTAAAGCCAAGTGAATAGCGCCTAGAAAATTCTAAGACGTTTTTTCATAGCACAGGGAAATGGCTTTGTATTGCTTTCATTTTGGCCAAGAAATTCTCCGATCAAAGACGGGATTTAAAAAGATATGTATCATAATTTGAAGGCACTGAACGGGTTTTTTTAGGAGAGATCACGGCCTTCCCCCCCCTTTTTCTTTGAGTTTTCTCTGCCTCCTTTCATCGGCATCATACGCTTTATCGGCAAGTACCGCACCAGCCTTCACGGGGTGATCAGCGCCTTCCAAATTATGGGTCTGACCTTTTGTCAAGTGAAAAGCGATGGGATTACTAGTGATATTGCCTTGGGCGTCACAGATTGCATGAATCTTAGTGCTCAGGATGGCCTGGTTCTCGTTTTTTTTAGTTCCAGCTCTGTGTTAGTAGGCGCCCACAATCGTGGAATCGATCATCGCGTACTCGTTTTGGCGTCTTTTGCCAGCGCCTAAAAGACTCTTTTCTATACGCCCTTTTGGCTCTAACTCGTAAAGCGGATGGATAGCTTTAAAAGCGCCAAACCTCTCCGGCCACGAAATTCCTGCACGGTAACGGTATAAAACAGCCTACACAAACAGGAGGGGGGTATCTTTTGCTGTAACGCGCACACCTCCCGAGGTTCCAGGTAAAAGATCCTTGAGCCGACCCCTCTGCCTCAACGCATACCGTCTCATTGAATACAAAATCCTTCTGAATTTTCTATTAAATTTTCAAAAAATATAAAAAATTAACTTAATTGAGGATGGGGCGTAATTTTTGCAAGATAAATACAGAATATTTTCGAGTTTTTCTGTTAAAAAACCTCATAAATTACTTTATTACCGAACTCTAGCTCAATATTTTTCTCTCTTACTGTTTCTGGCCTTAATAAATAAAATTCAGCAGCTACTTTCTAAATAAAAACTTTTTTTAACCTATTTTTCTAAAATCCGTTAGGTAATTTATCACCTGTTTTTTACATATTCTTTTCGCTTATACGATATTCACTTCTTTTGCAGTACTCTTTTTCATTACTTCAGTTTTGATAATAAATTTTATTTTACTTTACTGAAAAAAAATTCATGAGATGCTTTATTTTCCAAATTCAAAATCTAACGCATCTCTACAAAACGCATTAACTAGTACAGCACGACACCAATAGCTGACCTTATTCTTTGACAGGAAAATCTTCTTTTACTTTTTTAATTAGCTCCTGCATTTTTTTAGATCTAAGATTTTGAATAGCCATACGAGACAAAGTACTTTCTGACGTGCGCACCCCTTCTTTCATAAAACGTACAACAAGTACTAAAGAGCTTTCTTTATCTAAAGGAACTACCTTTATATCTCCAACTTTCATTTCTTTTAAAATTTTTTCTAATTGAGGATTAGATTTTAACATTTTTACCGTTAAATCATTGACCTTATACTCACCGTTTGGATTGTTTATTTGAAATTTTTTTGCCCAAGTTTCAAAAACCTTTCCTGATAAATCGCTTTTTAAATTTTCTAATTTTTTTAACTCACTCTCCATATCCTTTTTACCGTCTTTGCTTTGTTTATCAACGATAACCGTTTCAATAATAACACTTTTCATAACATCATCATCTTTTTTGAGATTCGCTACCTCTTGATTAATCTCTTCTTTGGTGGCTTGTTCTGCGTTTTCCCCTAATTTGCGTAGAGCAGCAGAAATGTAAGCCTGATCAAGAGCCGACTTCGTTTCAGGTAATTCATCTAACTTCTGAGCTTTAGCCCATTCACTAAGCTGACACATCGTAATATAATCTTCCCTGAGACGTTTTTTTTCATCTTCCGATATATCTTTTCCTTTTCTTTTACTTGATATCTGTTTCAGTATTTGCTCTATTTCTGACTTTTTGATAACACGCTTCCCTACTACACACAAAACATCTTTACCCCCCTCCTTTGCAGCACCCCACAGCTGATCTTCTCCAAATGAACACATAACTCCTACCAAACTTAATGTCCAAAAAAACATTTTTTTACAAAACATATTGCTCTAATTTGCTTGACTCTAAAGCTATGCTAATGGAAGGTTCTTAAAGAGTCAAGTTTTTATAGAAAACAACTATAGAGAATATACAGAATACATCTTTAGAAAATAAAAACTTTTACGTAATAAACTTTTTAAGCACTTAAAATCTCGGAACAAAAATCTATCGGAACAAAAATCTAGATCAGACAAATTGAAATACAAATCAATCAAGATCTATTTGATTGAAATCGAACTGTATAGCTAATATCACATAAAAAAGTTGTATTGAGTAAATTTAAATATCTCTCCAATAAAACAGTTCGTCGTTTTACGTATGTGCATAGATTAGAACTATTTTTTCTCAATGAAATTGAGATTAGGTGAATAAGAAGACAAGTATGGCAAGGTATGACCAGAATCTTTCAGAACTTTTTGCATGTCTTGAACTTTGTAAAAAGAAGTATTATCCCTAACGATCACGCTTTTTGAAGGTAAATTTGGCAATAAAATCTGCTCTACCCAAGACACAACACTGCTGTGTTAACAAAAGCCTGTAATTAAGCCAATTGCGATTAATAGCACTACCAATCAAAGCACCTATTGCATTAGTTCTTGGCTTCCCCAATCATGCTTCCCATAGCATGGCTGCCGCTGTCCTTATATCTAATATCCATTGTGCCTTAGCATGTCATGCGTCAAACCACTTTCGTCAATAAAAACTATTGGTTTTTCTTGTTTTTTCAGCTTGCCAGCGTGTCAGCACGTAGACCTTTTTATGGATCCTCCTTGATGGAATTCAGAGTCTTTTATATACCAAATCAAACTGCAAGTGTTGGACTAATGCGTTGAAAGTTGTCATTGACGCGGTTGACAAGATCCATGGCGATGTTGTCCCAGGTTTGGGGGGTATAGGGAGGAACAATGCACCTTAATCCCCATTTTTTTTCGCTGCTTTTGGGAGGGCTTTGCTTGTAGGGCCTTGATCCAAGATCAGGTGAATGTTAGGCGCCTTTGGATAAGCGTCTTTCAGAGGATCAAAAAACCTCTTCAAGGGGGAGCTATTCAAGGGTTCTAAGGATACCACCCGTCAAATCCAAGGCTCCCATCAGGTTCATGCGTATCATGGGGGTGCCTGACAGGTGATTTTCGTTGCCATGGTGGGGGGCGCCATCACCAAACATCCGGCGGTGTTGTCATCACCGTCTCATAATAATTAATAAACGCTTCCTGCTTGGCTGCCTTTTTAAATGAAAAATTATGGGCGTGCAGCCATAGGGTTCAAGAACATGAGCCGCAAATATCGCTTGCTTTCATATACGCTATGGCTTTCCAAATGTGCGATAAGTTCTGCTGTTTGTGAAACATTCCGCTTGCTCACAGAGCCCTTGCTTTACACCATTAACTTTTGATCTTCCTTATACTCTTCTACGA
>NZ_ARPM03000178.1 GCF_000388175.3 Holospora undulata HU1
TTATTTATTAAGGATGAGAGGTTCATTTGCATTAAACATTGTTGTTTATTTTTAATAAAATAGCCTCTCTTTCGGATCTTTTAAAGACCCTTCAAAAAAGTGAGGGGGAGTATGAATTAAAATAAAGAAGGCTACATATAAGAAACGAAATTTTTTCTAAACTCATGCTCCTTCTTCTAGAACAAAAAACGTATACTTATGTACTTCCGTAATGCTGCCATCAGACGACGCATATTTAGGTACTCTCTTAAAAGAATGCTCACGCACACTGAACTGCCGTACACTAAATTGTGGATGATCTTAGAAGAATAAAAAATTTTACGAAACTGCCTCCCCCCCCTTTCTTTAATATCTGATAAAACATGATCATCGTGACAAGCAACCCTGGGCTCTAATCCAGTAAACACCAAATTCCATCTCCACGTTTGGGTATAATAATCATCTATCTGAAATTGCATAGGAAAGCTATACTTAAATAGCTGTTTAGCGCTTTTTAAATTCAACAGGTAGGCACCCGCGCAATATACATCCCTGCCGTAAACACATAACCGATGCGTTAAAACCTTTCCAACTTTTAACGGCATTCCTTTTCCTCGTAACGAAAAACTACAAATGTCAACATGGTCTTTATACTGAATCAAAAGTTCGCACAAAACTTTTGACAAAAGCTTTGGACAGAACGTTATATCATCTTCAAAAACAACCATCCAAGGTATGGCATGTTGTACCATTTTTTCCCAAGCAAGCCGATGACTTAAATAACACCCAATAGTCCCTGAACTGGGAAATTTTCCTCCATAATGCCACCCATAACCACGCTCATCTACAAATAAATCTTTAAAATCTTCAGAAAGATCTTTTCCGTCTTTTGCTTCTAATCGATTCACTTCAAAAGGAAGCTCACAAGCAAGACGCATAAAACTCTCGTACCGCTTAGGACTGCGTCTAAGATTTAACACAACGCCAACCAAATGCGATCTTAAAAACTCATCATCATTCCAAGACATAGGACCAAATAGCAGCCGGAGGAAAATTATTAAAAACCCAACATTTACGTGTTTTTGTCAAAGAAAAACACTGGCTTCTAATAGAAGGAAAGGGACTATAAGTAAATTGCAAAAATTGCCCTTTTGATTTTAGGACCTTAAAGCACCCCCTTAAAATTTCTTTTTGTACCAAAGCGGGAAAATTAAGCATAGGCAGCCCAGAAATCACAACGCCGATATTTGTGCTTAGCTGCTCTGCGTTTAAAATTTCTTCCAGAGCACACGCATTTCCCAAAACAACCCTCGCCTTAGGAATCTTCTTTTTTAAATACATCCCCAAATTAGGATCAATTTCAATACAAATCAACCTATGCTCAGGAATTCCCGCATCAATCAAAGCTTGAGTGAAACGTCCAGTCCCAGCGCCTAGCTCTAAAATTTTTTCCTGAGGATCTAAATTTTCTAACGCGCACTTCGCCATAGCCCTTGCCAAAGCTCGGGAGCTTGGAAAAAGCGCTCCAAGTTGTTTAGGATTCGCCATCCAACGACGCATAAAAAACCATCGCTCTTCCCAGTCTGATTTCTTGAATATTTTAAACAAAATTAATACATAAGCTAACTACCTAATTGTTTATACGCCAATACAATCCAAAAATCAATCGACATGATACAAAAAAGATGAGAAAATATTTTTTTTAGTATTTTTAAAAATAAAATTGAAAAAAAATAAAAATCTAGTATTATAAATTTTTTTATAATACTTTTTTTTTCGAAACTAAAATTTTTCTAAAAATTAGTATAAACAATCATACTCCCCCTCACTTTTTTGAAGGGTCTTTAAAAGATCCGAAAGAGAGGCTATTTTATTAAAAATAAACAACAATGTTTAATGCAAATGAACCTCTCATCCTTAATAAATAAGAT
>NZ_ARPM03000177.1:0-5272 GCF_000388175.3 Holospora undulata HU1
TACAAGGCTAGAAAGAAACTGCATGGCTTCAAAATTCCATTATTTCAATTTACATTAGATCTAGAGTAATCTTTTATTAAAACATTAATTATTATTTCAGGAGGGGATTTCAATGCTGTTAAACATTTATTTTGACACTTTCAACTCTTATGGATTTCGCCCCCCTTGCAAACACACGACCACTTGAGATGCTAGAGGGAACACTGCGTATTTTTGCGGCGCTTCACGCTAATAAAACTTTGAAAATTAATCATGCTATCTTTGGTTGAAAGTCTCCTAGTAATAAGATCTGGTATCACCTGTATTTTTTTTAAGCAATCAAATCTATTTAAAAAGTAACTGAAATTTTTGCAACGTCAATTCTTAGAAAAATTAAATAATCTCTATAAATTTTTAATAGTACTTTTCTTTCCTTAAATAGCTTAGGCGGTCTAGAGCATGTTGTAATATAACTGTTGCTGCTTGAGCATCGATCTTTTTGCTTTTAGAAATTGTAAGGTGCTGAACGGAAAGTGTGCTTAAACGCTCATCCCATAAGCACACAGGATAGGGCGTTAAAAAACTTGCAAATTCTACGACTAAATCGCACCCTTTGCTCCAAGATCCATCTAAATTCAAGGGAAGCCCCAAAACCACCCAAGAGGCAGAATAGCCCTTCAAAATTTCTATGATTTTTTTTGCTAAACGACTATACGCCGATGTAGAAAGAACTTCCAGCGGAACTGCCAAAGTGTTTTCCGGATTTGATATAGCAATTCCTGTAAGTTTTTTTCCAAGATCTATCCCCAAACACGTTTCTGTCTGATCTAACACCGCTCGTTCTTCTAAAGAGATGTGTTGTTGCACTAATCTGTATCGCAACTATACTGAACAGACTTAATTAAAAACTGCTTTTCTTTTTGAACTATGGTAAGCACCACATAGTCTCCCACTTCTTTTCCTATCAACGCTTTTGCCAGCGGCGCTTCTATGGAAAGTTTTCCCTGCTTTATGTCTGCTTCGTCCGCTCCAACTATTTGGTATTGAACTTCGCGCTCCTCGTCTTCTAAAACAACATAAGCACCAAAAAACACTTTGTTTCCAGAAAGTGTTCGAAGGTCTACAACCTGAGCACGAGATATGCGCTCTTCTATATAGCGAATACGCCTCTCTACAAGGTGCTGTTTTTCTTTCGCTGCGGCATATTCCGCATTTTCTGAAAGGTCTCCGTAAGAGCGAGCTTTTGCTATTTCTGCAATAACCTGAGGTCTTTCTACAAAAGTTAAATTTCTAAGTTCGTCTTGAAGTTGACGTAAACCACGTTCCGTCATGGGGATAGAATTGGACACAAATATCGAATAAAAAAAATACCAAATACATTATAATACTATTTTTTTTTAAAAGCAACACCACAAAGGGCGTCGGGGTGAAAGGATTTGAACCTCCGACATTCTGCTCCCAAAGCAGACGCGCTACCAGGCTGCGCCACACCCCGAATATTAGGAATGGTAGCACAATCCATTTCAGTTGACAAGACTGAATAAAAATTATTATCGCCAAATTGGATATCTTGACACGCATCGCTTGTATTTTTCCCTTCATTCTGTTTATATTTGAAAAAAATTTGGTATACTGTTTTATATTTCTGGGGGATAAAAGTGCTTTTTATTGTGTTCTATTTAGGTGAAATATTTTTTCTTATGGAGAGAAAAGCAAGATGCTTCAAGGGATAGCGCTTCTGGAAGCGGTGACTTTATTAAAAAAAAATCAGATTGTCGCCCTTCCTACAGAAACAGTGTATGGTTTGGCGGGACGCGCAGAAAGTGTTGAGGCAGTAGAAAAGATTTATGAAGTTAAACGACGTCCAATTTCTAACCCTTTAATCGTTCATTACGCAACTCAAGAAATGGCATTGAAAGATGGGGTGCTCTGTGAGCAAGGAAAAAAACTCGTAAAAAAAATTTGGCCCGGTCCATTGACTGTTGTTGTTGACAAATCTCCTGACTCTAGGGTTGTTTCTTTGGCGCATTGTGGGCTTGCGAGTTTTGCTATTCGGGTTCCTAATCACCCAGTAATGCATTATATATTGAATCAGGTCGGCCCTCTTGCTGCTCCCAGTGCAAATCCTTCGGGGGGAGTAAGCCCAACAACTGCAGAGCATGTGCATCAAGCCTTTTCAGGAACAGTACCAGTACTAGATGCAGGGCCGTGTGTTATAGGGGTTGAATCTACCATTATTGATTTGAGGTTTTATCCCTTTTCTATTTTGCGCCCAGGATACTGGACTTTAGAAAAATTACTGAAAGAATTCCCGGATATCTCTTTTCAAGAAGCGCAAAGCTCAGATATTATTACACCAGGAACTTCATTTCAGCATTATTCTCCTAAAAAGCCTTTGTTTTTGAATGTTTCACCCCCGTTTGATCTTGAAATGGGGATCATAGGATTTGGTCCTCTGCAAGGAGATTTGCCAACCCAACCATTTGTGCAACTTAGCGTAAAAAAAAATATTGAAGAGGCTGCAAGAAACATCTTTTCTGCTCTTCATTATTTAGATCGCTCAGAAAAATGTCTTTCTATTGGAATCGTGCCTATTCCATCTTACGGAATAGGCGCTGCAATTAACGACCGGTTGACAAGAGCGGCACTTAAAGATCACTCTTAGCAAAACCTAATCGCTTCGATTGTGTCTGCTTGTCTTTAGACATTGATCAGGTTCGTCAAAATCTTCAGAACCTCGTTGAGATGATGAGCAGCTGCTTTCGTTGTTTTCCTTTTTAGACAAGCTTGATTCATCAGAACTGCTAGAGCTTTTTTCCACTAGCTGCAATTCTTCGCTGGCTTGAGAAGCCTTCTTAGATTGTTCTTTTTGAAGTCGAGCAAACTGCTCTACCAAAATTTTTTTTTCAAGTTGCAAATCTGCTCCGCAAATTAGTAAGCATTCACAAGCAAGCTCTTTTTTTGTCTTAGCGCTTATATCAGCCAAAGCCAAGTCCCTATCTTCAGGATACACTGCATTTTCAAAGGAAAAAATAGACCTTAAAAAACGCCACCTTCCGGGCTCTCCCTGGTCAGTAGGGGAAGACAGGCTTGTGCGTTCTAATACAATGGCTTCAAATAAGGGGAGTTTTTCTTCTATTCCTCCCTCTTGTTTTAAATTTCTCTGAAAGTTTTCTAACGTTTTTAATCCAGAGCCAAACACCTTTGTCGAGTCTAAATTATACGCAAATGCGCTTAAAGCCATGCTGCGAAGCGCCTTGTTAATTTCTACTTCATTGTTTGCTAAATTAATGACCGAGAGAGAAACTTTTTTCAAGAAATCACAAAAATTTTCTGAAGTTCCAAATTGCTGAAATATTCTTTTAGCTCCTTCTTCAATTTTTTTTGTAATATCGTTTAAAACGTTTTCCCCCCCCCCAAAGCAAGTAACGCTGCTAACTGTCATCAGGGCAAACACACACCGTATCTTTTTCATCTCACACACCTTCATTTTCAAACACACAGCGATGATATATTTGCCTTATAAAAAAAACAATAGATAGCGTGCTTATAGTGAAAGTCTTTAAATTTTTTGTTATAAACTCGGTGTGTAATATTAATTTTTATTCTAATGCTTTAATAAAATTTTTGTACAAACAACTAAATATTAGAAAAAGAGAAAGGACTTTTTGTTATAGTGTAAATGTGACGTCTAGACTACAAAAAACCCCTTATATATCGAAAGCGATCAATTTAAAAATTTTTTAAGAATATGGTTTGTAAAGATAATTCTTTTAATAAAATATAATATAAATAAATACGATTAATAACATTACAAGATGTAAAATCAAAAAATTCTTGTTTTTTGTAATAAAATCGAAAAAAAGAAGCCTTTAACTAAAGATATACCCAATCAAAGTGAATGTATGGATTTTAACCGCTGAAAGCTATCATTACGCGATCAGTCATAGAAGTGGCAATTTCAGGCCAGGTAGTGTTGAAAAAATGCATAATTGCTTCGCGGAATTCTTTGGCAGAAGAAAAAAATCGATTATTTATCACCTGTTCATTCATGATTTTCCAACATCGTTCAATGGGATTAAGATTGGGGCTATAGGGCGGCAAATAATGTAAAATAATGTTGTGTGTGACAGCCGCTTTTTGAGTTTCTCGATTTATGTTGTAAGAGCCTCGATCAACAATCATGTGGATTCTGGGAGCCTTTGGATAGAGCTCTCGAAGATGCTGAAAATGCTCTTGCATCGCCCGACTATTAAGGATTTCATGGAGTGTCGCAAGACGGCAATTCGCGATAAATCTAAAGATCTCATCACGTTAATACGTACCCGGGACGCCGTAGTCGCAATCGGTTGTCGCATTCCTTTTCGGATCCATCCATAGGTTATTTTCGTTGCCATGGTGAGGTGGACACCATATCCAAACAAAATGGGCTCGTCTTCTGAGGTCATTTTTAATAATTTTTCATAGTGTTGAATGAATATCTCTTGCTTTTCAAGATCTGCTTTCGAGGGCGTTGCCGCGGGGTTTTTGTAGGAAAATCCATGGGCGCGCAACCAATAGGTCATGCCAGACAAAGTGTAGGAAATACCATAGGTTTGCTTCACGTATTGAACACTATCAGCTCTTTCATATAAGTCGCAGTCTCCAAGTGCGCCATCAGTTCGGATGTTTGTGACGCATTCAACTTAGAGTCACTGCCACCGTTATCTGGTTTCAACTTCTAAGAATCAAGATACTCTTGGATATGGCGGCTAAATCGTCTCTTCATCAAGCATCAGGGCCCTCAGCGATCTGCACATACATCCACCCCTTATCCGCAAAAAGAACAGCTTTGATGCGGTCTTGCACCCGGCCATCCCGTTCCTTTCGGTGACGCGCTCTAAGGTCTTGATGTATGAGGTCTGTTAAAAAAATATTCATAAACATATATTTAAAACGTTTAACTCAATCTATCCATACCTTCATCTAAGAGGGGTATATTTTTCGTTAGAATCAGTAAAGTAAGTCTTTTAAAAGTCTCTAAAAATGATTGTATGTAAATTTTGTGAATGGTTAAGATTGCTTTAAAAGCGGTTTTGTTCGAGGGGGAAAGCGGTACAAATGTAAAAAATGTAGAAAAAATTTCACGAGGTGTACCTGAAAAAGACAAGCTGAACGCCCTTGTTTTATACGCAAGTGACTTTTCAATGAACCGAATTGCTCGGCGTTTTGGTGTCAGCGCGAGCGCTGTTTTGAAGGAGGTGGCACCTTAGGATCAAGGCTATGCGCCAAAATTGAGCCATCCCCAGAAGAC
>NZ_ARPM03000177.1:5282-5547 GCF_000388175.3 Holospora undulata HU1
CGGTAGTGTCAAGGAAGTCGATGAATTTTGGAATTATTTAAAAAAGAAGCAAAAAATTTTGGATTTTTAAAGCTTGGATTTCTAAATTCTAGGATCGTGCAGGGCTTATCGATTAGGACTTGGTGATCACTATAGTCAAACATTCAAACGACTTTTTGAACAATTAAAAAATGAAAAATTTTACTTTATTGCGCAGATCATTGGGAAGGTTTTAATAAAATTATTCCAAGCAATCGCCTATTTCAGGGAAAAGATAAAACCTTTT
>NZ_ARPM03000176.1 GCF_000388175.3 Holospora undulata HU1
TTCATGGCTTGAAAGGTTATTGGCGAGGTTATTGGCACTTTGGCAGCCATGACTGGGGGGTGAAAAGGATTGCACGAATGTGATTGGCGCACTTTTAGGCGGCGTTATTTTGACCGTGAGTCTGTTTCAAACAACTGTAAATATTGGGTTTCAACCGCATGGATGCTGCAAGATTTGATCTCCTAACTTCCTGAAAAGCAGTTGGGGAGCCATGGACAATGCAACCTTTCACAAAATCCAAGGCATGCTAAAGGTCTTGAAGGCTTCAGGAGACACTCCTTTATCTTTTCGCCATTCACCCAGACTAAATACCATTAAACATAAAATGGGCACAGAAAAAGGCATTTAGGCGCACTCCTCTTGGACGCAGTATAGAAACTCTCTTTCACGATATATCCATGCATATAATAGCTTTAGCTAAAAACCAAGGAATTGAATTAGGCCAGTTGTCTTTTTTAATCTATGAAGAAGAGGAGATAAAAAATTCTACGGGGGGTTGCTATTTTTTTTTAAGCACAGTACAATGGGAGAGATTTTGGGGTGTAGCCAAGCGGTAAGGCAGCGGCTTTTGGTGCCGCCATTCCTAGGTTCGAATCCTAGCACCCCAGTAAATTTGAGAGTTATGAAACATAATTACATTGATAATTTTTCTAATAATATTGCTAATGATAAGAGTTTTTTGTTTTCCGCTTCAGAGCTTCTGCAAGTTTTTTCTAAGATGTTGTTTATTCGCAGGTTTGAAGAAGCGTGTGCAAATTTTTATACCCAAGGAAAGATTAGAGGATTTTGCCATCTTTGTATAGGTCAAGAGGCGTTTCCTGTTGCGCTGCAGTGCGTCCGAGATAATAGCAAGGATAGTGTGGTGACTGCATATCGGTGTCACGGTCATATTTTGGCTTGTGGTGCGGATCCTTTGCAAGTTATGCTGGAATTGTTAGGAATGGAAGGTGGAATTTCCAAAGGAAAAGGGGGATCCATGCATCTTTTTTCTCCTGAGCATGGGTTTTATGGGGGGCACGGGATAGTAGGGGCTTCTTCTGCTTTAGGAACCGGGTTAGCTTTTGCGCATAAGTATCGGGCAGACGAAGGAATTTGTATCGCATGTTTAGGTGACGGCGCAACAAATCAGGGACAATTTTTTGAGTCGATGAATATGGCGGCGCTTTGGGGGCTTCCTATCTTGTACGTAATTGAAAATAATTATTATTCTATGGGAACTTCTGTGGAAAGAGGGTGTGCAAACTCAGGCATGCTTTATACTCGGGGTGCTTCTTTTGGAATTCCAGGATATTTCTGTCAAGGAGACGATTTTTTAGAAGTGTTTAGCTGTCTTAAGGATCGTATAAACGAAGTTCGTCAAAAAAAAGGTCCTGTAGTGTTAGAAGTTCGAACTCATCGATTCAAGGGGCATTCTATGTCTGATCCAGGGAATTATCGTTCAAAAGAAGCTTTAGAGAAAGCTAAAAAAGATAATGATCCTGTAAAGAATCTAAAAACGGTGTTGCAAGAGGGTTACGGAGTTTCTTTGGAGCATATTAAGGCTCAAGAAGTTCAAGTAAAAAATGACCTTCAGGATATTTTTTATTGTATAGAAAAAGCTCAGCAGTTTTCTGATGATTACTTATGTGAGCATGTGTATTGTGTTAAATCTTAGATAGACTACCTAAAGATTGAAGTTTCTTTTGTGTATGGGGGGGGCTTGCTTTTTTGTGCACATAAAAAAAATTGTTTTTTGATATATTATTATTGAGTTTTTTAACGTATATAAAAATGAAATATATCAGTGGAATTTTATTTATAACAATCGCAGGTTCTTCTTTTCTGAGTTTCAGTAAAAGCATTGCAGGTGAACTTGAAGATCAATTTCCCGCTAAAGAGCCTCTTGCTTTAGAAAGAGAAACTTTTCTTGAAGGTTCGTACCGTGATTCACAAAAACCAAAAGTTAAAAATTTAAAACAAGATAATAAAAGTAAATTCGTACTGGTAAAGCATTCTGAAGAAGCTAATGAATTGAAAAAAAATATTAGTGAAAAAGACGCTGAATCTCAAAATAAAAGTGATTTCTATCGTCAAGACTTAAGTAAAGTAGTTGAAGATAAGAAAGAAAAAAATTCAAGTATATATTCAAACTTAAGTGCACACGCAAGAAAAATAGTAGAAGAAGATCTTAAAGCTCAAGATGAAAGATTTTCTAAGCGACTTGCTGATCGACGTGCGCGTGCTATAAAAAAACATTCTAGCCCTCTCGATCAAGACAGGCAGATTCCAAGAAGCTCTGATCAAGACAGGCAGATTCCAAGAAGCTCTGATCAAGACAGGCAGATTCCAAGAAGCTCTGATCAAGATAGGCAGATTCCAAGAAGCTCTGATC
>NZ_ARPM03000175.1 GCF_000388175.3 Holospora undulata HU1
AGAATCTGTAAAATACAGTATAATTTTTCTACCTCCTTGCTCTTGTGATTTGAATCCAATAGAGAAATTCTGGGCTAATATGAAGAGGGCGATTGAATACAATATACTAAATTTTAACGCTCTATTCGAGGCTATTTCGCGCTTCTTTAAAATATCTAATTCAACCTAAATAACTATAGTCTTTTTCTATATAGCTAGGGGCAGATAAAAAAGCCATATGCAACAAAAACGAATTAAGCTAGAAAATTTGTCAAAATTTGAAAAAAAGATGACTCTTAAACTTCTTTAGATTTATTTTAAAATTTCTTGAATTTTTGAAACCAGCTCTGAAAGAGAAAAAGGTTTTTGTAAAAAATATCGATTAGAATAATTCCCAGAAAGCTCTATGGATTCTTTCGGATACCCAGAAACAAACAAAGCTTTTATGTGAGGAGCATGCTTCTGTACCTCTGAAATTAACGAAGGTCCGTCAATTCCCGGCATCATAACGTCTGTAATAATTAACGTAATGTCTTCGTGATTCTTGATGGTTTGTAAAGCTTGAATACCGTCTCTAGCTTCAACAATCTCATATCCTTTTTCTCGTAACACTCTAGAAGAAAAAAGACGAATAGGATCTTCGTCTTCTACTAAAAGAATTTTTCCCTCTGCTTTATTTGGTTCTGTTAAAGATTTTTGAACTTTTTGTTTTTTTGAAGTATTTCCCCCTTTGTGGAGAGGTAAATAGATAGAAAAAATACTTCCACGATTTTTTTCCGTCTGAACATGAATTCCTCCTTTAAGCTCTTTGACAGTTTTTGCAATATTTGAAAGCCCAAGTCCAGTTCCGTGCTCTTTGGAAGAAACAAAAGGATTAAAAATATAAGGTAAAATATCTAAAGGAATTCCTGCGCCGGTATCTTTTACTTCAAGACACACGTATTGCCCAATATCTAACGTTCCTTGCGTAAGCGTTTTAGGAGTTTCTACAGAAAAAGTACTTAAAGTGAAATCTAAAGACCCCCCGTTAAGCATAGCATCCCTGGCATTAATAGCAAGATTTAAAATCATTTGCTCAATGATATCTAAGTTTCCATAGATGGTGCTTGATGGCGCATCGTGACGAAAGCTAAGAAAAATTTTTGGCCCAATGATTCGCTGAATTAAAGGCATTAAATTTTGAATACATCCTTGCAAAGAAAAAACTCTTTCTGTACTGGGAGTGGATTTTGAAAAATCCAGTAAATGTTGAATTAAACGTGCAGCACGTACCGCACTATGTTTTATTTGCTGAACATCTTGAAAAGAAGGATCTCCGGGACTGTGTCGTTGTAATAGCAAGTCACAAAACCCAATCATTCCGGTAAGTAAGTTATTAAAATCATGAACGATACCACTGGCAACTTGCCCTAACAGCTCCATACGCTGGGACAATGGTTCTTGAGGGGGCAAAGTATAAGGAGCAGACATCAGCAATAATATAAAGAGTACTTGGTCATCATAAGATGAAAAAGGTTGCAAAAAAGCAAACATTTCTTCTAACTTTTCTTTTGAAGTCTGATTTTCTAGTTGCACCATAAATATCGAAGACGGCTGAGCCCTTTTTCGAGCGTGCTGCAATTCAGTAAAAAGCTTGGACTTAGATGCTTTTGTTAAACACGGAATTAAAATTCCTGGCATATAGTTGTCATTGGATTTAAAAAATTTCCCTTGAAATTCTTCGTTAGCACTGCGAATAACTCCATGTGCATCAATTAGCACTGCAGAACAAGGAATAGCGTTTAAAAACAAACGATCGTTTTCGTATGCATGCATATACTCGCAAGGAAAAAAATAAAACACACTGTATGTTGGCTTTTTTAGTAAATAATCCATGTGAATACGCGCAACACGATCTTCTTTACCCCCGCTGCTAAGAACAACAATATGACGACTTTTGATGGCTTCCCACCTTGGGGAAGAAGTTTGAAAAAGTACAGAAAAAGGTTGGTTGTAAAGCGAAGAGCTATGAAGCGCAAGCCATTGCAACAAATTTTTGCTAAACCATTGAATTTTTCCTTCTGCGTCGACAACACAAACATGAAGGGGATGGTTCCATACGAAGCTTTTTATCCATTTCTTTTCAGCACAAGAATACCAAGGGATCCAAATTAAAAAATTTCTTTTGAAGAGATTTAGACTCAGTAACAAAATTTTGCTTCCATTATCTAAAATTAAAAATTGGACCGGACTAAACCTAAAAGAAAGAACGTTAGGATGCGCACATCGTCCCTGAAGCATTTTATGAAGCGTTTCTTTTTTATGTTGAAAAATTTTAGGCTTTATCCCCAAAACATATCCATCTTTTTTTACATACAGCCAACGAATTCCTAAACAATGAAAGCAAATAGTTAGAAAAATCAAACAACTTAAGATTCGAATTCCTATCCACCCTGGATATCCAAAAAAAATTCCCGCATGAATAACACCACACAAACTTAAGAACGTGTTTATTTCGGATCTTTTTCCCACGATTTTATGAAACCTTTTGTTAAAAATAAAGGAATCTTGCTAAAAGATGTAATCGTTGTCCTAAATCTGTTCCCTGGTTAAGTTCCGTTTGAGGAGTTTCAAGATCCCCAGATCGAAAATTAAGAAATAGCGGAGAACTTTCAAGATGACCAAAAATATAGTACCAATTGGAAAATTCTCCCACGGACATTAACCCTCGCATCTTTAGCTGATTATGAACAGCTTTCCTTGCTTTTTCTATCTTTTTTCGCTCAATTTTTCCAAGTTGTTGTCCTGATCCCCCCAATCTGGCTGTGATTAAGTAAATAACGCTGTTAACTCTGGCAGAGTTTTGTTTGCTTCCAAAAAAATACTGAACAATAGGAATATCTCCTAAAATCGGAGTGCGGTTTGAACTTTGAGCACCTTGCTTAGTATAAATACCTCCCAACGCTACAGTTTGTCCAATAACTGCCTTTACTGTTGTGCGCACTCTAGAACGAGTGATACTTAATAACTGGGAAGCCAGACCAGCCTTAAGATTAGGATTGTCCGTAAAGAAGCTCCCAGAAAATTGTATACTCATCGTCAAGACACCTTCTGGAGATAGGCTAAGAGGCGTTATCTCTAATGAAATTCCTGCCTCAATGTTTCCTGCAGCAGATCCCGTAGAACCAGAAACTCCTCCTGTATAGTTTTCTCCTGAAAACAATGTAGCTTTTTTAGTAAGAACCGTATGAATAGATGGGCGTGCCAAAATGCTTGTCATTTCTTTTTGAGCGTTAGCTAAATTTAGGCTATACCGCAGCGAAGACATAGATACCGATATACCAAAATCTTTCTTCCATTCTCCACTTACTGGTCCTGAAGAGCTCCACGCAGAATTAGTCCCCCTTCCCAATGTGCGGGTTACTGATGCTAAAGTGTCGGTGCCTAGGACAACTTGTAAGACATTCATGATATTTTGTCCGCTTAAAGCGCGTTCTACTTCTTGGTACTGCATAGAATAACAATCAAAAAAAATGCTAGTAACATCCTCTGCTTGATTTTCGGGTGACGCATCTGAAGCCCCAGGCTCTGTAGTAGCACTAGGAGAAGAATGAAGAAAAGAATCGTCAATTTTGGTTAATTTAGGAACCTGACGATAGGCGTTTTCCCAATCACAAATGCGCTGATCTAGCATATCCGCAGATTCTGCGGCAACATTTTTTTGTACTCTGTACTGCTTAGCGTAACGCTTTGCTTCATCAAACTTTTGATAAGCTGCGCAAATCATAGCCATTCCTCGAAGGAATTTTTTATCAAAAGGACGTACTGCAAGAGCTCTTTTTAACATAGCGTGTGCCACAGCTAAATCTTTTATATGATAAGAAGCATAGGCCAAAGCATACATAATGTCTGGATTTTTTGGATTCAAAATCAACGCATTGGTCAAGTGCGTTTGGGCTTCTAGATATTGACGGTCTACCAATTCACTGACCCCCAGCAGATAGGCGTGAAGATAGTGAGAAGGGTCTAAATTGTAAGCGGCCTGGTATGCTGCTTTGGAAAGACCTTGTTGGTCTAAATCTTGAGGAATACTTTCGTAAATTAACCCATTGATTAAATGATAGACAGGTTTTTCAGGAGAAATCTGCAACGCTATATTCATTTCTTTAGAAGCTTTTTGAAGATCGTCTTGCTCAATTGCATTCCATACCTTTTCTAATTCAGAATGATACTGTGCGAGTTCCGCCAAATTTTTTCTAACACAATGTTCCCCGAAATCAGAAACATTACAACTCGTTACAGAAACTATTGTCCAAAAATAACAAAAAAATCTAAGAGATCGTCTCATAAGAAAACTCCCAAATTTAAAAAAATCGAACAAAAATACATGGATAATCTCCTAAAAATACAAAAACCGAGCAAGAGTAGATAATTTTTCTTCTAGACTCATAATAGAAAAGCCGTTTATGGGCTCGGATAAATCTCCAGAACGAAAATCTGCAAATATAGGAGACCTCTCTAAAAATTGTAAAATATAAAACATAGTAGTGTGTTCTCCCAAAGACCAAAATCCTGTACGTTTTAACAACGTTTGAGCTTGCGACGGGGTTAAAAGCGAATTGATTTTCTTTTTCTTTTCTATGCTACGCCGGACAGTTATTAAGTACAAAATATTTCTTCTGACTTGATTGCTTGTTCTTTGTTTAAAAAAGTACTGTATGATAGGAATAGAGCCAAGACCAGGCATCTCTGTTTCATTCGAAGAGGTTACGATTTCATTAGACCCTGCTATCACAATGGTTTGCCCTATTAAAGCTTTGGCAGTAGAAGTTGTGCTGCCGATAGTGCGTTCTACTAACTGATCAGAAATACTTAAATTTGCATCAGGTGCTGCAGAAAACGTGGATGCTCCCAATGATACATCCATAATTACCTCATCAGATTCTGTGATTTGTCGCGGAGTAATAGAAATGTTTGTTCCGGTAGGAACGTTAATAATTGCTCCACCATTAGCCCCTTCAGTAGCAGCAGAAAAAATTAAGCCATCTTCAAACGTTGCTGTTTTTCCTACAATGGTGGTCAAAGTTGGGCGAGCTACCAAATCTACACATCTTTGCTGTGCGTTTGCAATATTCAAACTGTAAGTCGCGCCAAGTGAATTAACCGAAAAAGCAAAACTTTTTCCCCAGTTCCCTGTAACAGGATTTGTTTTTCCTGTCATAGTTGCCCGCTCTAAATGTCGATTCACCCCTGCTAAAGCAGCAGAAGAACTCCCTACGCTTACTGCTAATTGCTCTAAAAAATTATTTCCTTGCAATGTATATGTTTCGTCCTGCATAAACACAATGTAGCAATCAATAAACAAACTTTCTGGTTCATGGCTTTCTGCAACAGGCTTTTCCTTAGGAATAGACGTGCATTGAGAAGATTTTTCTTGAGCCAACGCAGCAATACTCAGCCACTGATCAACTCGCTCTTTGACTTTTTGATAAAGGTGAGAATTTATTCCTACGCACCGACCATAACAAGAAAGTGCCCTTAAAGCATCGGATTTTTGACCACAGGCAGCAAAAATGATGGCTGCTGCGCGTTGAATTTCTGGCATATTCGGCTTCAACTTTAAAGCGCTTCTAATAGAAGAAAGTGCAACAGGAAGATCTCGTAAATAATAAGAACTGTACGCAAGCCCATACAACGTATCAACAGACTTTGGGTTTAACATATGAGAATACGTTAAAAATTGTTGCGCTTCTGCATACTCTCTTAATCGCAGTTTATGAGATCCATACAAATAACACCCAAGAGAGTTACTAGGGTCAAGACCGTATGCCGCCTTATAAGCAACACCAGCAAGAGCGCCTTTCCCTTTATCTCCCATACGTTCCATTTCTTCATACAAAAACCCATTTAGAAAATGAAGCGCTGCATTTTTTGGAGCAACCTGAAGAGCACAATTAACATAGCGGGAAGCACTGTTTAGTCCTTCCTCTCTCAAAACTCTCATAAACTGAGAAACGGAAAAAAAATTAGGGAGCGTAGGCGCTAATTTTTTTACAATTACGTCATTAACTTCTTGTACCGGCCCACTGCAGCCACTGATCCATATCTCTAAAAAAAGCCCAGCAATAAATGGATATAATCGTTTCAATTGTTAAAAAAGCATTTGCAAAGGTACAGAATCATAAATGAAAAATAGAGCTTTGTACATAGAAATCTTTAATAAATAGTATAACTCGTTGCCGTGTGATAATATTTTAAAAAATGCGATTTTTTTGCCACAATTTTTTAGATAATGGATTGAATGTATTAAAGGCAAAAATGGAATCTAGATTAGATCGTATAAAAAGACTAAAAACAACATTATGCAAACAAAATTTCTATAAATAAAAAAAAATTTTTAGAAGTAAGAACCTGTCTTCATGAATAAAAAAGTATGATATAAAAGGCCTGGAGGTGTAGAAGAAGAATTATCCAAGCGATTTAAAAAAGAGGGTGGGAAGTGAAAAAGCATCGTTTTGATAGCGGAAATAAAAGCAAATACAACAAAAAAGAGGGGCAATGCAGTATGTTATATAATCAAGAGCGGTTGTCAATGGACGGTACATTCGTTTTATAGACCT
>NZ_ARPM03000174.1 GCF_000388175.3 Holospora undulata HU1
TCAATCATCCGATCCAGAGAAAAGGTCTACATTTTTCCAAAAAATTGAGCAGCTAGAAAAATTAGGTAAAGCTATTCCTTACATAGATGAAAGTGGTTTTGCTCATGACATGCCAAGAACGCATGGACACTTTGATAAAGGCAATCGGTGTTATGAGCTCTTATGACTGGGAAGAACAAATCCCATAGGCGCTTTAATTGGCAAAGCTATAATTGTTAATTGGGTTCATATCTGGCTTACAAAGGGGGGTACGTCTTGGGTGCTGCCAAACCTTCCAAAAGAAAGCGGTAGTGTTATGGATAATGCCACTTTCCATAAAGAAAAAGCTATGAAAAATATGCTAGAAGATGCCATAGTTTGCTTTATTTTCCTCATCATTCTCCAGATCTCAATCCTATTGAGAAAAAATGGTCCCAAGCCAAACATATAAGAAGAACATTAACTTGTTCAATTAATTTTTTATTTCAATTCCATTTTTCGTAATCTTTTTATACTAATTTAGCTATATATTGATGAAAACGGTATTGATACGGCTATGTGCAAAGACAAAGGGCTGGGGCAGAAAAAGTGAAAATTCGGTTGGCAAAAAGAGTGGGAAATAGTATCAAAGAACAAATAAGTATTGCCAGTTTGGTTAATAACACGCCGATAGCACCAATGAGGTTTAACGGACTTGGGTAGAAAAATTTCTGATCAAGGAACTAAAGCCTGGTCAAGGTGTTATTATGGATAATACCTCTTTTCATAAATCCAAGAGAAGTAGAGAATGAATAGAATCTGTAAAATGCGGTATAATTTTTCTACCTCCTTACTCTTGTGATTTGAATCCAATAGAGAAATTCTGGGCTAATATAAAGAGGTAGATTAAATGCAATATACTAAATTCCCCCCCCCTATTTCGTGGTTTTTTAAAATATCTAAAGCCTATTAACACTCCCGTCCCAATTAAAATAGAGCCTAGCAAAGCTCTTCCATCTCCTTTTTGGTATCGGTTCTACTTTTTGCACTCCAATCTTTGGAGAGCGTCCATGCATGTTTGATACTATGAGCTAATCGACTTTCATCAATACAAACAATCGTCCGTCCTTCTTTTTTTTAGTTTATCTATTTTTTAATAAAATTTAGCTCTTTTATTCTGAATTTTTTCGGATAATTTAGAAGTTTTTTATACGTGATTTTTGTCATGATTTTAAACACATAGAAAAAACATCGAAACTTTCTACTGACGCTGCTGTTAAGATGTCCCACCTTTTATACGATAGTTTCTTTTTCTGTATTCAATCAGATTTTTTATTTTTTTTAACATCGCTTTTCTGCCTTAATATTTATTTTTTTTGAGAAGAGATAAGATATACTGAGTCATACTTTTTATCTCCTGGCGAGCCGTAATATGAGCTAACGTAGTCAGCCCATCTCGATCCATAACTGTTAATCCGTAGGAAAAAAGTTCTCGAAAAATGCTGCGATCTCCTATGCTAGGACCTATATGAAATCCCACCCTAGGTGCTAGGCTTTTTAAAATTTTCTCCATATGCAATTGTGTGCGAGAAATTTGATGGCTAATTCGATTTCGTACAACCACCCATTCTAAATGTTCTTGAGCTTGGGATGCCTTATTTAGTCTTTGTTCCCACACCATGTGGGCATAGCTGCCAAAGGGAAGCGTAAGGTGAGATTGTTCTTGAATCTCTCTGATATTTACAAACAAATCTAAATCTAAAGGACTTTCTGTTATAGGGCTGACCAAAACACTAGATTTTTGATGAACATAACGCCCTAAAGGAGTGTCACTTCCTTGAGTATCGATTACAATAACATCAAAATTTTCTAAAGTTTGTAACAGTAAATCCAAAGCTTTTATGGATAGCTCTGCTGTTTCATACGCACTAGGACAAAACCGAACAATTTCAGGAACAGGAAGAGAAAAATTTTGCTGCTTGCAGTACTGTCTTCGATTTTCTATACTACGAAACAACGTTCCTTGATCTCCATCTGCATCAAAGCAGGCAACACTTAGCTTTTCATACATACACTGAAGTGCAAAATGTAAGGCAAGTGTAGATTTTCCTACTCCTCCTTTTGCATTCCCCCAAACAACAATATGAGATTTTTTTTTTGCATCCATTTAAGCCTCAAATGAGGAACCTCGTCGATAAATAATATACCAAATTCCCGCCATCAGCAAACTAATCGTCAAGATAATAAGACTACCTAGCGCATTAATCTGGGGAGTATATCCAATTTTAAGGTAAGAAAAGATTACCAAAGGAAGCGTTGTGTACCCAGGCCCAGAAGTAAAGCTAGCTAAAACTACATCATCAAAAGAAAGGATAAATGCTAAAAGCCAACCAGAAGCAAGGGCGGGCATCAGTAAAGGAAGTTTAATTGCAAGAAAAACTTTATAAGGGCGAGCTCCCAAATCCATTGCTGCTTCGCTTAATGCAGGGTCAATGCTTACGATACGTGATCTTACAATGGCTGTGACGTAGGCAGTTCCTAGTGTGGTATGGGCCACAAAAATACTCCAAAATCCTCGAGTAAGTTGGGGGAAAATTTTCATAATTGCAACCCAAAACAGCAACAAGGCCAGCCCCATAACGATTTCGGGAATCACTAAAGAAAGGCTGGCCATCCACACAAGGTGAGGATGGGCACTTTTGTTTCTTCCCCATTGGCTGGCACACAACGTTCCCAGTATCATAGCAAAAGTTGCAGAAAGTGAAGCAATTTTTATGCTTACCATAAATCCACGCATAAGCAAAGGATTTTGAAAAAGTGCGTAATACCACTTAAAAGACCATCCGGCCCAACTCATTGTGCTCAAACTATTAAAAGAGTATAGAAAAGTAATAAAAATTGGAAGATATAGAAAAATAAATCCAAAATAAAAAAAACTAGTTAGAATTTTATTTTTCTTTAGCACAATTGTCAAAATTTAAAAATTCAATTCCTGTAGTATACCAATGTTTTTCGGTAAAGCCTATCTAAACTCAAAACATTTATAAAGATTCACACGATAAAATGTAATTTATTAAGGTTTGGAAACAAAATAAGATAAAAAAAGTAAATTATCTATAAAATTTTTTATTAGAGCCCGCACTCAATTAAGCCGAACGACAAGTGAAGCCAAGTGAATAACGCCTAGAAAATTTACGGACGTTATGATAACGCGTGGCAATGGATCTGTATTACTTTCAGTTTAGCGAAGAAATCTTTGATCAAATGACGAGATTTAAAGTATTTTTTATAATGCTCCAAATTGTGTTTTTCAGGGGAGATCACGGAATCACGCCTGTTTTCTTTGAGTTGTCGCCCCCCTTTCATCGGCAAGCACCGCATCTCAGCCCTCACGAGGCGATCAACGCATCGGCGCCTTCCAAATTGTCTTCTGTAAGATGAAATGCGATGAGATTTTTTGTGGGATTGCCTTGAGTATCACAGATTGCATGGATATTGATGCTTAACCCTCTAGCGAATCGTCCAATAGCTTGGTTTTAGTCTTTTTTTGGAGCCCGCGCCTAAAAGACTCTTTTCCTTACGCCCTTTTGGCTCTACCTCGTAGCGGGGATGGATAGCTAGCTTTAAAATCGCCAAACCTCTCCACATAATTTCTGCACGGTAACAGCACAAAACAGCCTCCACAAACAGGCTTATTGTCTTTTGCTATAAAACGCTCCAATCCCCCTGGGTTTCCAGGTAAAAGATCCTCGATCCTATCTCACTGATCTTCCCTCAACGCATAACGTCTTATTGAATACAAATTTTTTTGAATTTTTATTAAATTCTCAAAAAACAACAAAAAAAATCAACTCAATTCAGGACGGGCCCTAGTTCAATCCCGCAAAGAGTGCTAAAGCTACAATCAGCTGGTGAGAATTTTTTCAAGCCATCCAAAAAATTTAAGATTTCAACTATAATAATAAGCAAGTGAAAAAACAATTAACTCCAAATAAAAAAGAAATAAAAACCAAATCAAAATAGACAACTAAGCAAGATATCCGGAATTATCCTGATTCTTACAGTTACGAAAGAGCAATAAGGCTTGGAGTGAGCGTATCTGGGATAAAACATGCTAAGAAACGTATAGAAGCTACATATAAAAAAACTCTCAATCATCCGAAAGAGGATCCAGAAAAAAATCTACGTTTTTCCAAAAAATTGAAGAATTGAAAAATGAAGATAAGCAGATAGGTTATAAGCAGATAGGTTATAGTGATGAAAGTGGTTTTGCTCATGATATGCCAAGAACGCAGGGGTACTTTGATAAAGGCAAGCGGTGTTATGGCTCTCATGACTGGGGGGAAACAAATCCCATAGGCGCTTTAATTGGCAAATACAAATATCAATTGCAATTGGTTTGAATCTGGCTTACAAAGGGGGGTACTTCTTGAGTGCAGCAGATTTTATTACCAAACCTTCAAAAAGAAAGCGGTAGTGTTATGGATAACGCCAATTTCCATAAAGGGAAAGCTATGCAAAATATACCATAGTTTGCTTTATTCCTCATTATTCTCCAGATCTTAATCTTATTGAGAAAAAGTGGGCCTAAGCAAAACATATAAGAAGAACAGTACCTTGTTCAATTGATCTCTTATTTCAATT
>NZ_ARPM03000173.1 GCF_000388175.3 Holospora undulata HU1
AACTTCCAATTGGTGCCATCGAGCATTAAATGCATTTTAGGAACTGGCTCCCAAATGCTTGATATTAAGGCTTTTGAGAAGAGTCTTTTGAGAAGAGCCCAGAATCAATTCCTTGTCCTTTAAAAAAAACACCTGACGCGTTCAAGCTTGGATTTTATTGAAGGTGGAGCGTTCATCTTGTGGATCAGCGCAGGATGCTGAACCTTTCGCTGATCGATCATACTAAGTACGAAGAAGGTTCATTTGCATTAAACATTGTTGTTTATTTTTAATAAAATAGCCTCTCTTTCGGATCTTTTAAAGCCCCTTCAAAAAAGTGAGGGGGAGTATGCGGATTGTTATTAATCAAACCGGCAATACTATTTGTTCTTTGATACTATTTCCCACTCTTTTTGCCAACCGAATCTTGATATTGACTTCGCTTTTCTTTACTTTGCTTTTTTTGGCTTGCTTCCACGCACGAAAAATATTTTTTTTAAGCTATAGCCTAATCTTTTTAACCAGTAACTGATTGTACCCCAAATTCTTGAGCAGATTTTTTCAAGGTCATGTCTTGGTTTTCTTTGACGCACTCTTCAAGCTTTTCTAAGTCAATCTTTTTTTCTGAGCCACCACGCTTCTTAGGAAAATACCTGCCTTCTTGTCTGTATTTTCTATTCCACATGCCTATCGCTGATACACTTATTTTAAATGGTTGCGATGCTTCACCCGCCCCCCTCATCCAAATATTCTATTACCCTTCGTCTTAAATCGTTGCTGTGGCTCTTTGTCTCTTTCCTTTTATTACACCTAATTCAACCTAAATTACTATAGTATCGGGAAACGGTATCATATATTCTATTACTCACCCCCTTAGAACCTGTATTCATGATTCAGCTATCCTTCTTAATAGGATCATGGAATGGGCTGTTATAATCATGTTTTCAGCAGTCGCTATGGCACAATTTCATAATCTTTAGATACCCTTCGAAAAGGATTTAGCCATGCAAATGTTCTTTGGACTATCCAACGCTTTGGAAGTATGGCCCATCCTTGAGATATATGCTCTGATATTGCTATAGTTTTATTCAATATAGTTCTCACAAATTCCTCCATGAGTTTTCCTTAATCCTACTTCGTCTATAAAACGAATGTACCGTCCATTGACAACCGCTCTTGATTATATAACATACTGCATTAACACCCTCTTTTTTGTTGTATTTGCTTCTATTTCCGCTATCAAAATGATGCTTTATTACTTCCCACTCTCTCTTTTAAATCGCTAGGATAATTCTTCTTCTACTCCTCCAAGTCTTTTATATCACACTTTTTTATTCATGAATACAGGTTATTAGATCGAAGCTGTTTTGTTTCTTTTTCATTTTCTGTTAAAAATAGCCCCCCCCTGCCCCACTTTCAAGCTGAATCACTAACACAAAGCCTAAAAAAATAAGCGGGCGCTTTTTTATTCTTCCGGAATCTGATTAAGCTTAGAAGCTAAAAATGAATTCATTTCTGCTGTAATCGCTCTACTCACAGGTTTATCAACTTCTACTAAAATATCGTAATGCGTACCGTTATCTTTTTGCAGTAAATATAACCAGTGTTTTGTTCCTCCACGATTAAAAAATCTGCTGTTTTCTCTATTTCTAGAGGATTTTTTCTTTGAAAAAATAGCAATATTCGTTTTCAGGTATTCAGACATCACTTGAAAAAACGTGTCTCCATTGGGGGGACGTAGCGCGTCTATCATGTCTTCCTTTTGGTTTTGATCATCTTCATTTTTATCATCTCTGTTTCCTTGACTGTCTAGATTCTCTAATTTTAGGAATTCAGCGAACTCATCTTGAATCTTAAATACTGTTCCGCCGTATTTTTTAATTAATCTATACCAATGAGGTAACACTTGATTTGCTTTTCTTACTAATTGATTAAATTCTTCTTTAATATTTTTTCCTGGCTCTTTTCCACCATTAGATATCGCAAGGGGATCGATCAACTGCACCGCTTCCATAAGCTCTGGCAAAAGATTGCTGTCCTCTAGCTGATCATTCATCAAGTTGTTTTGAAGTTCTTTTAAACAATCTTCCAAAACATCCATCATAGTTCTGGGGACTACCCCTAAATGACTCCACAAGCACGACCCATCAGCAAATCCTGGTATTTTCATAAAACGCCCACGTGTTCCGTCATGCTTCTGAAAATCATGTATAACGAATTCAGTTTCTGCACATATACCTTCTTTAATTAAAATTTTTTTTATTGTTTCAAACTCTCTCCATGGTATTGTTTGCTTCATATTAAAAAGATTTTTTTCCCAAAAACTTTTTTCTTTTCTTCCAAAAATATCACTCTCACACTGTAGTGTATCGTTTTCATCACATATCCCTGAACTGCCCATAGACGAAAAAGTCATTATTTCAAAAAAAATAATACATAAACCAAAAAATTTTATTTTTTTCATTTTTAAACAAATCAAAATGCATATGACCACTATAACGCTAATATATTTTTTTTTAATAAAAACATACAATTTAAATTTTATGTAATTAATAAATTAAAAACATAAAAAAATATTAGGCTATGTCCTAAATTAAGCCAAAGGAACATTGAAGCCAAGCAAATAACGCCCAGAAAATTTACAGAAGTCTTAATCATAGCGTATAGCAATGGCGAGGTGTTTCTTGAGTTTAGCAAAAAATTTTCGATCAAATAACGAGATTTAATAAAGATATACATCATAATGTGAAGGCTCCAAACAGTTCTTTTTAGGGGAAATCACGGCCTTACGCTTTTTTCTTTAAGTTTTTGCGTTCATCGGCATCATACGCTTTATCAGTGCCCCCCATCAGCCTTCCACGAACAAGCAATTGTTCTTTGCTGTAACGACCTCATGCTCTTTTTTTCCAGGAAAAAGATTATTATCCTATCCAACTGATCATTCCGCAACGCATAATGTCTCATTTAATGAATATCTTTTTCGAATTTATTATTAAATTATAAATACTAAAAAAATACAAAAAAATAACTCAATTGAGGACGAGCCTTAGTTTTTTTAATCTCTAATAGTTTTGTTTTGACAAAAATTAAAAACTCAGAATTAAAGTAAATAAATTGTATAAAACTAACTATATTAAAAAACTTAGAAAATATTTCCAAAATTCTTATCAATCATCTAAAGTACTATTTCTTCAGCGTTACTTAAAATTTCAACACCTAACAACGCTTCCATACCATTAGTTGGTGCCAAAACTCCTGTAGATACTGTATGTACAAAAGCTTTACACTGCCGTTTCAAAGGAAGTTCTTGATGATCATAGGCAACCTGTGTTCTCTCTTGTGATGAAATAAACGGAGAAGTTTCTGAAAGAGCGTGCAAGCACATGCATAACTCTTCTCCATCTTGCTTTGTATCGTCAAATATTAAGCTTCCTTTTCTTCCGGTCACAATGCACCGCTGTTCTTTAATAGGATAAAGCCATGAGCTCGTAACTCGCGCTTGAATTCCGTTTTTAAACTTTAAAAAAAGAATTCCTTGATCCCCCCCTTGTAAGCAAGATTGAACGTAACGAAGCGCCTTTATAGGACGCTGAGAAGTTAGCGCAAGTATTAGCGAGATATCATGGACCCCAAGACTCCACAACGCGTCTTTTTCTCCAGGAGAAACACGTCCCCAATTATTTCGTATACAGTCGATGTACAAAATATCTCCGATTGCTTTAGACTGCACAAGAGCTAACATTTTTTCAAAAGCTCCGTGGTAACGAATTACATGACCCACCAAAATTTGAAGGCTTTTTTCTTTGGCTAAAGAACATACATCTTGTGCCTGTTTCAAATCTAAAGCCATAGGTTTTTCGATCCAAACATGCTTTCCCGCATTTAAAACAGAACAAGCCATTAAAATGTGTACAGGGGCAGGAACGCTAAGAACTACCCCCTTTATATGCGAAGAAGACAAAATTTGAGAAAACGTTAAAACAGGCACTTGAAAAGCTTGGGATAATTTGGAACATTTTTCGTCATCTTCATCAAAAACCGCTGATAGCTTTTTCATTTCTGATAACGTACGCACAATATTTTCGCCCCACAGTCCACACCCCACTACTGCAATCATCGACCTTTCGTTACCTCGAATTTAAAACGCCTTAACATTTCCGTGAAGGTTGATGGTACCACACCGCTTAACTCTCTGTAAAGATTGAAAAATGCAACAGTCTTGTCTGACTTTCATGGATCCCAAAAAACACTCCGTTTATACAAACTGCCTGCATTGTATCGTTAATGAAGATTTGCGCAGTCCAGCCCTATAGCACGAATCTTATTTACTACTTCGTCAAGAGAAGCATTACTGTTCACGATAAAATGACTTTGCTGGCGTTGCTGTTGACAATAAGCAGAAAACTCAGGCAAGGCCTCTTGCTCTAAGCGCTTGGCCACGTATTCTTTGCTATCTCCTCTATTAAGCATCCTTTTTACCCGCTCTTCTTGAGAAAGCTCTAGCCAAATTTTGACATAGCGTATACGCGGATCAAAAACAGAATCTTTTCCAAAAGCCCAGGGGGTAATAAACCGAGAAATATTTTTCTTTTTTCCTTCCTCAAGGATGGAATAGGGAATCGCATAAGCATGGTCATAATATTTTGTATGAAGTGCAAACTTTTTTTCTTGAAACATCTTATTGTAAATATCAGAATTTACAAAACAATACTCTCCATCTAAATCAGAAGCTCTTTTAGGGCGAGTAGTTAGCTTTAACACGGTCTGAATTCCCCCTAACTTAGAAACGCCCTCTGAAACAGCTGTCTTACCGGATCCTGTTAGTCCGGATACACATAATATCAGTATTAGTTCTTCTATCATATTTAACCTCTTTTTTTAAAGTTACTTTTCTGTTTTTAATTGATTTAAAGCTTTTTCAAAACCTGCAGCATGAATTCGTTCTGCTTTTGCCAACACGTCAAACCAATTAGCTATTTCTTCAAATCCTTCCTCCCGAGCGGTTTTTGCCATACTCGGATACATATCTTGGTACTCGTAACGCTCTCCAGCAGACGCTGACTCTAAATTTTCCTGAGTAGAACCAATAGGAAGATCTGTTACAGGATCTCCAATGGCAGACAAAAAATCTAAATGACGGAAAGCATGAGCAGTCTCCCCACGAGCTGTAGAACGAAACAACTCTGCCACACTAGAAACTCCCTCTCTGTCTGCCCTTAAGGCAAAATATTCGTACCGTCGATTTGCTTGAGATTCTCCTGCAAAAGCAGCCTTTAAGTTTTCATGAGTTTTTGAATTTTTTAAGGACTTTTCAGACATTTGACTAACCAAACAATTATCCT
>NZ_ARPM03000172.1 GCF_000388175.3 Holospora undulata HU1
TAGGCGCTTTAATTGGCAAATACAAATACAATTGCAATTGGTTTGATGCAATTGGTTTCATATCTGGCTTACAAAGGGGGCTACATCTTGGGTGCTAGCAAACCTTCCAAAAGAAAGCGGTAGTGTTATGGATAATGCCGCTTTCCATAAAGGGAAAGATATGCAAAAGATGCTAGAAGATGCCATGGTTTACTTTGTTTGCCTTTTTATTCCCCTGATCTAAATCCAATTGAGAAAAAATGGGGCCCAAGTCAAGCATATAAGAAGAACATTAAATTGTTTAATTGATCTCTTATTTCAATTCCATTTTTCGTAATCTTTTTATACTGATTTAGCTGTATATTGAAGGAAGCATATCCGTTGCCCCCCCCCAAATACACCTTAGTGTTGATCAGGGGGCTTATCATACCAGCAATACTACCAAGGCAGAAGCGACAAAACGAAAATATTATCCTTCATTATTTGCCACCATATAGCCTTAATTTAACCCCTATCGAGCGATTATTGAAGGTGATGAACAAAAAAGTGAGAAATAACCACTGTTTTAGCTGGGCAAATGAATTTCAACAGGAAATCACTAACTTTTTCTCCAAGACATGGCTACAGATCTGCGACACTATGATGGACCGTACAATGATAATTTTCAACGCCTAAATTCAACATTTTGATTTTTATTAGGTATCTTATTTCTGCTATTTATACTATGGAGTTAGCTGATAGGTTACGAAGAAGTCTATTTAAAAAATATTTAATTTACTTTTTTTTTATCTTTTTGTTTTAATATTGAAAAAAAAATAAAAATATACAATGACAAAAAAAGATATTGTTTCAGAGCTTCACAAAGAAATTCCTCACATTTCCCATCGCATCATTCGCCAAGCCGTTGATTTATTTTTCGAAGAGTTAAAAAATTGCTTGGCAGAAGAAGGAACCGTAGAATTGCGTGGTTTTGGAAACTTTAGGTGCAAACGCCGAGCTGCTTATACAGGTATGAATCCAAAAACTCAAGAACGCATTCCTGTTTCCAGTAAAAAGATTGTTATTTTCAGACCTAGCTGTCTTTTAAAAAGAGAACTTATCACAAAACCAAAAGAAAAGAAGAAGTTTTTTTCTGAAATTTATAAAGATTGGAGCCAGTTTAAACGTTAAACGCAAACCACAACACTTAAATTATTTTTTAGTTTTTTAGCATATTCGTTTAAAAGAGTTTATTTTTCTGGTCTTGGATACAAAAAAGTCCCAGCAGAAAGAAAAGAAAAAATTATCCCCACCAAAAAAAATACTATTGGTTCTGTTTGTCCATAAATCCAGCTGGCGCACCACACTACACACAATCGATCTAACGTAAAACAAGAGCTCATTATGCTATACCGCATCATAGTATGAGACGAACGGCAATAATCAGAAATTCGAACCCATATCAAAATGTTTCCCGCTCCAGAAAGCATTTGATGGATAAGAGCATTAAGAAAAATAAGCCCCATGTGCTTTCCCACATACCACTGCAGCACACAAGTGGAATATGCCGCAGTCTGAAGTAACGACCACCCAAACAACGTTTTCTTCAATGAAATATATTTAAGAATCTTATGAGCAAAAAACCCTCCAAAAAGAAAACTTACCCACCCCACCCCTTTATCAGCATACATAAGCTCTATGTTAGAGTACCCTTGCGTATATAAAAACAATGGTAACATCCATCGAATAAAAGCATCGATAACTTTATAAGCAAAAAGATGGATCAAAAGCCAAAACGGAACTCTATTCCAAAAGAAAAAATCTTTCAGTTCTTTTTTAAGCGTTGCGCAATATAAAAAAAAATCAAATTTATTTACAAGAGATTTTTTATAGGGCAACGAATCCAAAGCAATCATCATCATTGCAATACTTATTCCAAAAATAATCACGTAACCAGATAACTTCCAAGATCCATAATGAGCAATTCCCAAGGCTCCACTAGAAACGAAAAGCCCTGCTATCCGAAAACCCGTCTGATTTCCGAAAAGATTTTCAGCAGAAAAAGATTGATTTTTTGATACATCTATTCGATACCCTTCTGTAACAATATCCTGAATTGCTCCAAAGCATGCAATAATAAACCCAAATGCCCAAAGCTTTTCAAACTGCAAAGGCGTTGTACACTGAGCACTTTGATACAAACACCATACTATACATGCCTGGGCAATAAGAACAGTGTATTTTAAAAAATTTCGACTACCAAAAAATGAAGCCACTATGTGAAGTACTGCAGCAAAACAAGGCTTAAACACGTAAGGTAAAAAAAGTATACTTAATTTTTTAAAATATTGCGCGTGTCCCGTTTGGTTGGCAATACATAAAGGAAGCGTCATAGCAACCCAAAAATAAGGCACTCCGCTTATAAACCCCAAAAGCAGAAACCGTCCAAAATATAAAAATTTCTTTTTAGACTGAAACAATTAAAGAGTATTATTTAAAAAATCTTTTATTTTATACCATTTTTAAAAGAAAACGTAAAGCACAATGTCATTATATTTACCATCATTTTACGAAAAACACACATTACGCATCTAGACTTCCTAATTACCCAGGTACAAACATTGAAGATAAAAATGTATAAGGATATCGGGAACATTGTTTTTCTAAATCTTGAACTATTGCATGATTTCGTCTAACTCTTCCTTCTTGCGTATAGCGCGGCGTCATCACGGTAAATGCGGTATTATTATTTAAGTGCAAACACAACCCAAGAGCCCGCTTTTTTTTCTGAACTGATACAGGAACAATACTTTGAATATTCCATACCATAGGATTAAAAGGATTGTTTATATCCGCCCCCACCATTCTATAATCTCCCTTGGTCTCAAAACGACGTGCAGCTTTTTTAAATAAAAAAGGAGATTCTTTCGAAAAAAAGTCGGAATCAAAAAAAACTTTATCTATATCCACATTTCTTCCCGAAGGCGATAATGTTAATGAGGCAGCCTCATTTAAACACCTCCCTAACCCCAACAAAATTTCAACAGGAGCGACAGTTCTTTCAAGTTCACTTCTATTATCAAATGACTCCCAAGATCTCCAGAGAGGATCTTGAGTTTCAGAAAATAACTCTTGAGATACTGGATCATGTAATCCAATACTTCCTGGCTTCTTCCTCCAATTTTTTTTCGGAATATTTCGTAACGGCCCCATATACTTTTTTTCTTCTTTTTTTCTCTTATAAGGCTCGGTTGCTTTTTCTTTAGATCCTAAATCATTTTTTTTCATTAAAATTTTTTTACTCGATTCCTTAGAATCTGCTTTTTCTATTTTTTGCACAATTTTCGAAATAGAAAGTTTATCTTTTTTCAAAGACGCCAGAGAATGTTTTTCTAACAAATCTTCTCCATGACGTGTTACTGCGGGTTGTAGTATTTTTCCAATCATGGCTTTCCCAGAACTCAATAAAGACTCCATAAAATCTGCTGAATACTGCAGGTATGACTGCCCGCACCCCATTGCCGGCATCATCAAACATATAAACCAAATTGAAAAATTCATACCAGATTATTTTATCAAACTATATTAATATAATAGATAAAAATCATAAAAATTCTGTATAGTCCCCTCTTAAACTTATCTATCCCCCCCCCCACCAAAAGTATTCTTGTTTTTTTCGTCTGCATAGTTTCAGTTTTTGTATAGTTTCAGTTTTTCTGTTTATAACGATTAATATTTTTTAAATTTTTATCTATCAATCACTCGCTAACATCTTATTCATCTTCATCGTCATCTTCACCTTGTTCAAAGCTCTCTGGGAACTCTCCCCTACCTTCATAATAAGCGCGACGAATTACTGCATAAGGATCTGCGGAAAATTCCATCACATGATCAATACTATCTTTAAAAATAAGGCGCTGATTAATATTTTCCGCCCCAAGAACTCCCCAGCCAAATGCCAACGGATAAACCCCAGTATAAAGCGCAGTATTAAGCAACTTTCCACAAAAATCTCTAGAAACTGTAGGACCTAAAAATGGAACCATCATAAACCACCCAGTGGGCACATTGTATGCTTTTAACAGTCTGCTAAAATCTTGAGGCTCTTCAGCAATACCTACATCGCTGGCAATATCTAAAATTCCCCCCAGTCCAAATATTGTATTACACATAAATCGTCCAAATTGATTTAATGCGTTTTGCCCTTCCCCTTGAAGCCCCCAGCTTACAACACTGTTGGGAACCTTTACATGTTCCAACAAATTATGTACTGCTTTTTGACCAAAAGAAGGCACCACTGTTCGATATACGGACAAAAGTGGCTCCCAAATAACGTGTTCGATAGCCTGATTGAATACAAAAACTCCTCGATTCCAGGGTTCAAATGGATCCCATATTATGTCTTTTTCTCTAACGCCTTTCTTTTTTTCATTTTTTCTTTTCTCAGAATCATGACTTTTTTCATCCATAGATTCTTGAATTTCAGTACCAGAGCACCCTGAAAGACCAATTAAAAAAAAACCTAAAATATATCGTCCTATGTTTATCATTTTTTTTACCTTTATTAAGAATGTTCAAAAGATTGACTTCGTTGAGCGGCTTTCCAACTAAAAGGCCACGACCCCACATAAGCAAGACTTGCCACCAGCAACGTTTCCCAGGGCATGACCCATCCAAAAATAAGCGTTATTAAACTTGCTAATACTATCACTCCTGAGTAATGAACAGGAATCTTCAGTCCTTTTGCAACAAAAGTTGGAAAACGGCTAACCATAAAAATTCCCGTAATTATCAAGCACAATGCTTGAAATACTACAGATTTTTGTTTAAAAATAAAACTGTAAATGATAGGGGTCAAGGCCAACAAAGACCCGATAGTAACTGGGACTCCTACTGAAAAGTAAGACGGCATAGTACGATTACTTCCTGTAATGCGTTGAATATTAAACCTTGCAAGACGCAACCCAGAGCACATGGCAAAAAAAAGACAGATAGCCCATCCAAACCTTCCCCATTCATGCAGAACGAAAAAATAACACAATAACGCTGGTGCCGCTCCAAAATTAATAAAATCCGCCAAAGAATCTAATTCCGCGCCAAAATCACTGCTACATTTTAAAAAACGAGCGATGGGACCATCCAGGCCGTCTAAAACTCCTGCAATTAACACACTAGCTACGGCATGCTTCCAGGATTTATCCACACCAAATGGAATAGCAGTAAGCCCCATACACAACGCCAGCAAGGTCACTGAATTAGGAAGTAATTTACGTAAGGAAACAGGCTTTAAATGATCTTGAAAAGGAGCTAATATTTTTTTTCTTCTTTTAAAAAAAAATTTCTTTTTTCGTTTAGGCAACATCGCGCACTCCAAAACTTAAACTAAATGATTCAAGAAAAAATAAAATAAGAACGCTAAACTTAATCATATGCCAATAGGCCAGCGCGCTCTTATAGAAAAATTCATAGATGGCAAAATTCCTGCCCGATATTTTTCATAAGCATTCCACGCAATCATCATGCCATTATCCGTACAAAATTTAGGAGGAGGAGTAAAAAGACGTACATCGTATTGCAAAAAGCACTCCTCCAGCACATTTCTTAGATATTGATTTGCCGCAACCCCTCCACAAAATACCGCAACACGAGGATTAGACTTTGATGGAAGATTGTCAAAAAAATTTTCAATCTTTTTTTGAATTCCCTGACCGATAGCATATTGCAAACTTGCACACAAATTTGCTTTTTTCTCAAAAGAAAGCTTTTTTTCTCCTTCTGCATTTATCCAACGCAAAGCAGCGCTCTTTAGCCCGGAAAAAGAAAAATTTAAAGACTTGTCCCGCATAGGAATGGGCAACGGGACGGACAAAGGGTCTCCCATTTTTGCCGCAACCTCAATGGCAGCCCCTGCTGGAAAAGAAAATCCCAGACGACGCCCAACTTTATCTAGGCACTCTCCTGCTGCATCATCTAATCCATACCCTAATAAATAAAACTCTGTGGCACTGTATACAACAACAAATTCGCAATGTCCTCCGGAAAATAAAAGAGCCAGGTATGGAAATTCCAAATCGCAACACAAACGAGCCACCAAGGCATGTGCTTGAAGATGATTAATAGCCCAAAGAGGCTTTTTTAATGCGATGGACACTCCTTTTGCAAACATTACCCCCACCAGTAACCCTCCTGCTAGCCCAGGACCTGCTGTAACACCAATGCCTTCAATTTCTTCTTTATCAACGCAAGCAGATTTCAAAAGTGTATTTAACAAATTGGGTAAGTGCTTTGCATGCCCTTTAAAAGCAAGATCAGGAACAACCCCACCAAAAGATTGGTGTTCTATTTGCTGATGAATACAATGTTTCAACACAGATTTTTCTTCAGCATCTATTAAAGCCACAGCAGTATCGTCACAACTGGTTTCTATGCCAAGAAAAATTTTACGCTTTGTATTGGACATAATTCTTTTCATGTAAATTCTCTTACTTTCTATTGTAAATAATTTTCACATAAATAAAAGAGCATCCTCAAAAGAAGCCAAGCAATTTGAACCATTAAGATTGAAAAGCTTAATCTTAAGGATCTTGCAGATTTTTATAGCAAAGGATACACTTAGGATGTACAATCCTTTTTATAGCATATTATTTTGATGAAAACTGCGTTGTGGCAAGAGCTAATGTCGACATCTTTGGCCTGGCCTTTTGAAGAAGCACGAAGGCTTATTCAACGAGAAAAATCACACCCTAAGTCTCATAAAATATTTTCCACAGGGTATGGCCCTTCCGGATTACCCCATATGGGAACGTTTGGTGAAGTTTTACGAACGACGATGGTTCGGTTTGCGTTTTCTAAGTTATGCCCTTCTTACACGTCAGAATTAATTTGCGTTTCTGATGATATGGATGGTTTGCGTAAAGTTCCAGGAAACATTCCCAATCAAGACAAAATGAAAGATTACATTGGGTTTCCCCTGACCAAGGTCATTGATCCGTTTCAAAAGTATTCCAGTTTTGCAGCACATAATAACGCAAAACTTCAAAAATTTTTAGATCATTTTGGGTTCGATTATAAATTTTTAAGCGCAACCCAAGCATACCAAAGCGGTCGGCTTGACGATGCATTGCTAAAAGTACTGAAACATCATCAAGAAATTTTAGAAATTTTACTTCCTACCTTAAGAGAAGAACGTCGAAAAACATACAGCCCATTTCTGCCAATATCCCCTATAAGCGGGAAAGTTTTGCAAGTCTCTATTAACGCTTATAACGTAGATCGCGGAACGATAAGTTTTTACGACGAAGATGGATCGCTTCAAGAAGTTACCGTCACAGGAGGTCACTGTAAACTTCAGTGGAAAGTAGATTGGGGAACGCGTTGGTATGCATTAGGCGTAGATTACGAAATGTGTGGTAAAGATCTTATTGAGTCTGCAGAAATTGGAAAAAAAGTGTGTCGCGTCTTAGGGGGAATTCCTCCAGAAATCTTAGTTTACGAACACTTTTTAGACAAAGAAGGGCGAAAAATCTCTAAATCTATCGGGAATGGGTTAACCATGGAAGAGTGGCTTCGTTATGCTCCCTTAGAAAGTTTATCGTACTTTATGTATCCAAACCCTAAACGCGCAAAGCGAATTTTCTTTGATGTCATTCCAAGAGCTGCAGATGAATACTTAGAGCTCTTAGATTCTTATCCTTTACAAAGTCCAAAAGAGCAGTTAGAAAATCCTGTTTGGCATATTCATCAAGGAAATCCCCCAACACGGCAGTCTCCTATCACTTTTTCTATGCTTCTAAATTTAGTGAATATTTGTCACGCAGAAACTCCAGAACACTTGTGGCATTTCATTCAGCGTTATACTCCTGATGCGGTTTTAACTGAAGAAATGAAAGCATGGATCTGTCATGGAATTGCATACTATCAAGATCGTGTTTTACCCAATAAAACATATGCTGTTCCTTTAGAAGAAGAAAAAAAAGCGCTTTTAGCACTTGCCTCTCGTCTACAAGATCCAGAACTCATCGAAAAAGATGCAGATTTTTGGCAACATGAAGTATATGAAATCGGAAAAAATCACGGGTTTACTCAAGGAAAAAATTGGTTTTCACTGTTGTATAAAGTTTTGTTAGGACAAAATCAAGGCCCCCGCATGGGAACTTTTATTCAGTTATGCGGCCCCTTGAAAATCGCTGAAGATATCCAAGCGCGCTGCAAAATAAATGTGTTGTAAAAAGTTTTAACGCTAGGATTAAAAGCCCCCCATCAAAGCCTTAAAACCCGTTTTATGTTTTTTTTAGAAAACGCTTGAAATCGAGTACAAGAAAACAAAAGGAATAAAATTGCAATGCTTATTAAATACGCAAGGTCTCGGGAATTTGCCTATGCCTGCGCTGTATGGAATGCGTTTAAGTCTTTAAACAATACAAAAGAGATAGAAAAATTATGGGACACTCTACTTCAATTGAAAGGTCCCATTGTCAAAGTTTTGCAGGTCCTTTCTGGATTGCCTGGAGTGTGGCCTTCCCCTATTGCATCACGATTACAGCTTTTATCTTCAACATGCTCCCCCCTTTCCAGTAGTCAATGGAAAGAGTATCTAGAAACACAAGCCTTTGATCTGTATCCAAAACTTTGCTTTGAATCTGCTTGTGCAGGATCTCTAGGACAAGTTCATAAAGTATTTTGGAGCGAAAAAGAGCTTCGAGCATGTAAAATTCAGTATCCCAACATGACTGAAATATTGAAACAAGATTTTAGACTGCTAGAAGTGTGGCAGAGCCTTTACCAATGGTGGGGGCCTGGAATAGATACCACAGAAATACTTCAACACCTTCAAGATGTAATGGAACAAGAATTAGATTACCTCCAAGAAGGACGCTGGATGCTCTGGTTTCAAGAACATTTCCAAGAAGTGCCATGGATTCATGTTCCGTCTTATTATCCAGAACGTTCAAGCAAAACTATTCTTATGATGTCATGGCTAAAAGGAAATAATTTTTCGGACGAAGCGTTAAGAAGTTTGCCTCAAAAGGTTCGTAATGTTCTTTCTTATCGTTTACTTTATGCTTGGTATCACCCTTTTTTTTCTAAAGGCATTTTGCATAGTGACCCCCATATGGGAAACTACATGTGGAATCAAAATTTGGATATTTACATGGTTGATTTTGGTTGCGTGCGCTCTTTTTCACCCCAATGGGTAAAGGGAGCAAAAGCATTATATACCGCACTATTAAATCAACACGACACTCAAAACATCTACTATACTTATTTTGAATTTGATCCCCTATCATCTGTACAAAAATCTTGTATTGATCGGTGGGCTAAGTTTTTATACGGACCATTTTTGATAGAAGGAGAAAGAGTATTGCCAGAATCTATGGCACAAGAAGGAATAGATCTATTAAAGGAGCTTCACCAAATATTAAGAAAGCATAAACCGTTGCGCATTCCCCATGAATTTTTGCTATTAGATCGCGCCTGCGTTGCTTTAGGAAGCGCGTTAATTCGACTAAAAGGAAAGCTATGTTGGAAAACCACTTTTCAAAAAGTAATAGAAGGAGATCCTTTTTCAAATTTTACTTGAATTAAAAAATTCAAAACTAACACACCTCTTAAAAATTCACTTTTTATTGAGAAGGTTCTGGGACAGTAGGCATTTCTGGAAAATTTCTTTGGATTTCTGTCTGTTCTTGAATTAATTTTTCTCGCAATCCAGCAGAAAAAGAAGGAATAGAATAATGGTACGCTAGTAAAAGTGCAGGTAAAAAAGAAGATAATGTAGACAATGCATCCAAAATTTCTTGTTTCCCCCCAGCAATATTTGTACTCTTTTTATGCGCTTCAAGAAACGTTTTTAAAACTGCTTGCATCATACACCATGTATAGGTATTGACATACACAAGATTTACATCTGGGTCATTAGGAATAACAGGCATTTTCAAAATCATATCTTTGCAAGATATAATTTGGCCAGGTTCTTTTGACGAACCAGGTAAAGCCGTCAGATCATCAAGAACCTGAGTGTTAATATCGGGCACATATTTCTCTGTTTCTTCTAAAGGAAGAATGGAATCACTATCCTCTAACGCCCCCTTAGCTTCAGCTATACCAAGCAGAAAAATTCCTAATAAAATTTTTTTTGATTTATGCAGCATTAACATCGAGAAATATTTTTTTTCACGCTTTATATACTGAAATATTTTTTTTAAAAATACACCATAAAAATTAAAAAAATTTTACTTTTTTTTAATGTGTCAAGATAGTACCAAAATTATCCCACGCACTTTTTATTTTATTTATTAACAATTGTCGCAAGCTTCCTTCTCTATCCAAAACGTGCAACACGCATGAACCAATTCTCTAATTTTCAAAATATAATCTCCTTTTTGTACAACACTTAACGTTCCAGAAGCTTCTAACATGTTAAACAAATGACTTCCCTGCATACATAATTCATAAGCAGGAAGCATCATTCCTTCAGCCAAAATTTTACCTGCTTGCTCTAAAGTGTAATGAAAATCTTGAGTTAATTTTAAAGGACAAGTATGCTCAAAATAATAACGAGAAAACTCTTTTTCTTGATGTAAAAAAAGATCTCTGTACGTTACCAAACCCGGGTCTTGATTCCAAGCTAGATCAAACACGTTTTTTTTATTCTGCTGAACCAAGGCGATACGCTCCATACCGTAAGCAAGTTCTACGCTGGCAGGACGGCACTCGTATCCACCAATTTTTTGAAAATAAGTAAATTGCAGTACCTCCATTCCATTAATCCAAACCTCCCACCCTAACCCTTGAGCTCCCAAGGTAGGACTTTCCCAATTATCTTCCACAAAGCGTATATCACACTGATGAACTGGAATCCCTAACTCCACAAAACTTTCTAGCATCCAAGACTTAACTTCTTCCGGAATTGGTTTTAATAAAACTTGAAACTGATGAAATTTTTGTAAACGATTGGGATTATCACCAAAACGACCATCTCCAGGACGACGGCAAGCTTGCATAAAGGCAGCACGCCAAGGCTTTTTTCCTAAAGCAGGAAATAAAACCTCTGGATGAAATGTGGCGGCCCCTACTGGAACATCACAAGGATGCAACAGACAACATCCTTTTTTGTGCCAAAAGTTCTGCAACGTCAAATATAAATTTTGAAAAGTATTCACAACTTTAAATGCTTTACCCCCCATGTAGCGTGTATTATCCCGACTTAATCATAAAAAGTCAATGTCAGTAAAAAAGTGTATCTCAAATTTTAAAACAAGAAAACCTTAATAGACTGTAATTAATTTTTTACTAATTTCCTATTGACATTGCGTTATCAACACGCAATGCATAGTTTAAACATTCACCAACACAAAGGTTTTCTTTATTCTCGATCCACCACCGCTTAACTGTATTCAAAACAATTCCAACACGTTGACAAGGAACACCGTTTGTTAAAAGAATGTTACCGTTTAAAGGAAAAAAAGCCGGAGTAAAAGATGAAATTTCTTCTAAATGGTGGTACCAATCTTGAAGAGCTTTTTCTTTAGAAAATTTAAAAGTTTCAGCGCAGGCCAGCCACCACCTTCCCAAAACGATAGACTTTTCCTGCTCATAAAGACTGAAACGAATATGGCTGGATTCCAAAGGCACGCGAAGGGCTGAAAAGGATTTTTGCTGTTTTTTAGAAAGACAAAGTCCTGGACAAGGATGCGGTGTTAGACTTGCCCAACGCACCACTGCTCCAGGATGGTATTGCGCTTTGTCTTCTAGCTCTTGCGTTGGCAAAAAAGCAACTGAAGTTTGCAGAATCTTAGACAACATACCACAGTCAATCATCTGCATGACGACATACCAAGGATTTGAAGCCTCTAAAAGCTTAAAGAACTCTTTCGTAATACGTTCTTTGGAAAGAATACCAAGCATATGCATCCACCGAAGACAACTAGAAAACGCCTGCGAATTTAGCTCTCCCTTTCCGTAATATGCATGAATACGAAAAAAGCGTAAGATCCGCAAATAATCTTCTTGAATTCTTGCATCAGGGTCCCCAATAAACCGCACAATTCCCTGGGCAAGATCTTCTTTCCCTTGAACCACATCAAACACCCTTCCCTGCTCATCCAGGTATAATGCATTTATAGTAAAGTCTCTACGAAAAGCATCCCCAGCCCAATCGTCAGTAAATTGTACTTCTGCATAACGCCCATCATGGGCGCGCTCTTTTCTTAAGGTCGTAATTTCATAGGGAACCCCTTCAACAATAGCAGAAACCGTTCCATGCTTTATACCAGTGGGAACAGCACATATCCCAGCCTCTTGAAGAAATTTCATAGTCAGATCTGGAGTGCAAGTTATGGCAAGATCAAAATCATCCTTTAAAGGAAGTCCCAACAAACTATTTCTGACACACCCCCCCACAAAACGAACTTCCGCTTTTCCCCTAAAACAAGAAAAAAGCTTCTGAGGACCATCCCCCTTCAGCCATTCAAACATTGAAGAAACCAATTCATCAAGAAACCATTTGTGTAAACTCTTGAAGACGATCCAAACACTTTCCGGTACCCATTGCAACACACAAAAGTGGAGCATCAGCAATCATTGTTTTAACTCCAGTATGTTCTTCTATTTGAGATCTTAACTGGGCAAGCAAAGCTCCGCCTCCAGTCAAGACAATCCCTCTTTCTGAGATATCACCAGCAAGTTCAGGAGGCGTCTGTTCCAAAGACTTTTGTACAGTTTCAACAATAAGAGCCATAGGCTCTGCTAAACTTTCCAATACCTCTTCCCTCGAAGCAATGATTTCTTTTGGTCTTCCGCTGGTCATCTCTCTTCCTGTAATTTTTAATTCTTGCGGAGCAACACCTTCATCAAATAAAGAACATTTTAAGCGCTCTGCACTATTTTCTCCTACCAAAAGATTGTGTGCTTTTCGAAAATAATTCACGATAGTTTCATCCATTCGATCTCCCCCGCAACGCACAGAAACCGAACAAACAATCCCCCCCAAAGAGATCACTGCAACTTCAGTAGTTCCCCCACCAATATCCACAACCATAGACCCTGTAGGCTCCATAACAGGAAGATTTGCCCCCATAGCAGCCGCCATAGATTCTTCGATTAAAAAAACACTCCGCGCACCAGAAGTTAACGCCGCATCGTGAATTGCTCTTCGTTCCACTGGAGTTGCCCCATGAGGGACACACACCACTATGTTGGGACTACTAAAAAACAGAGACTTCACTTCTTGCTTAACTTTCTTAACAAAATACTGAATCATAGCTTCAGCACGCTCAAAATCCGCAATAACACCATCTCGTAAAGGGCGGTACACCGTAATATTCAAAGGAACTCTTCCCAACATAGATCTGGCCTCTGACCCTACGGCCACGACCTTTCCTGTGGAATTTTGAACAGCCACAACTGATGGCTGATTTAAGACTACCCCCTTCCCTTGAACATACAAGATTGTATTGGCTGTTCCTAAGTCAATTCCAATGCCTCTGGAAAATCTCCAAAATCTTGACACAACGCCCCACTTTAACTATCTTTCTTTATATTATAGAAAAAAAAACTTTTTTTGCAAACGCAAAAATTGTTTTATTCTTTAATAAAAATGTTTTTAATTTCCTCAAACGATTCACCTGAAGAAGAAACCTGTTAACAAAAATAAATATTATCCTGCATTCCACAAATCTGCGTGATGATATCCAAATAGTTCCAGTAGTAATGAAATATTAGGATTATTGCAAGCTTTAAGATCCTTTGCCAATTTTATAGAACTTTCCAACAAAGGGTGATGCACGGAAAAATCTGCAAAACGATATTTTCCACTTCCACTTTGTGCCAAACCACAAACACTCCCTGCACCTCTTAATTTCAAATCTTCCTGAGCCAAAACAAATCCATCATGACATCGCTTTAACAACTTTAATCGCTCAAACCCCAAAACAGATGTGGCTTTTCCCCATACCAAAAAACAATGCCCTTCTACTGCCCCTCTTCCCACACGACCTCGAAGCTGATGTAATTGTGCAAGACCAAATCTCTGACTTTCTTCAATAATCATAGTGCTAGCATGGTCCACATGCACTCCAACTTCTATAGAGGTGGTAGACACCAAGATTCCAAGAGTTTTTTCGGAAAATTCTCTTAGCACTGCTTCTTTTTCAGGCCAAGGAAGCTTTCCGTGCAGCATCCCTACCCGACCTGGAAAATGCACTAACAAATCTTGATACCTAAAAGTTACTTTTCCAAAATCTTCTTCATTATCCCCTTCAATCCAAGGGCATACCCAGTACACCGCTTCTTTTTGATCCAAGCATCGCTGAATCCAACGATACAATTCAGAAATTTTATTCCAGCTCATCATATAAGTAGAAACAGTCCGCTGTTCTGGACGCTTTTCTAAACGACTTACAGAAATTTGCCCCCACATAGTCATCTCTAAAGTTCGTGGAATAGGAGTGGCACTCATAAACAATGTATGCGGCATGTGTTGTCCTTTTCTTACCAAACGCAGTCTCTGCAAAACTCCAAATTTGTGTTGCTCATCTACTACTACCCCTGCCAGCGTTTCAAACGAAGTGCGTTCTTGAAATAACGCGTGAGTCCCCACAACAATATCTCCTCTTGAGCGTTTTTTAGAAGCCCCAGTCCACAAAGAAACACTTATACCTGTCTCTTGCAGCAACTCTTTTAAAGCTTTTTCATGCTGATGTGCCAGGACTTCTGTTGGAACTAGCATCCCGGATTGCTGACCAGAAGTTGCAATCTGAATCAACATCAAGAAGGCAATGATACTTTTTCCACTTCCCACATCTGCGTGCAAAAGACGCATCATGGGACACTGCCCCATCAATTCTTGCTGAATTTTCTCCCAAGAATCCCATTGACTTTTGGTTAACGAATGGTTGAATTTTTTCAAAACTTTATCAATAATTTTTGAGTCTCCAAAACACACTGGTGCTTTTTGTTGGGAATAATACTCTTTTAATTCTTGTAAGGCCAATTGCTGCGCAATAAGCTCATCTAAAGCCAAACGTTTAAATGCAAGGGACTGCTTGATATCTTGAGGATCCTTTAAGGGCAAATGTATTTCTCTTAATGCATCTTTTTGAGAAGGAAATCCGAATTCTTGCGGTATCCAATCATTTATTTTTGGATAAAGTAAAAAAACACGTTGAACAATACTACGCAAAAAAGCAGAAGAAACCCCGTATTTTAAAGGGTACACAGCGCGATATTCAAAAAAATTTCTAGCCAAATGCTTCGAAATTCTTGGGTGTTTAATCACATATCCATTGGAAGAATTTTCTAACATCCCTTCAACAGTATAAAGCTTGTTTAAAATGATGGGATAAACAGGTTTCTTAAAAAAAATAAGCACTAAAGAAAATTTCTTCTCTTGACAAACATTAGAACTTTGAGGAAAAGAAGCAACACTGCACACCACCTTAAAGGGAACTCTGTCCTCTACACTCTTTACTTGAACAGAAAGATGCACCAACCCAGGAAGAGTTACTGCAGTAACGTCTGAAGTATACGTCTCATAACTTCTAGGAACGTAAGACAACACATCCCAAAATGTCTTTAGTCCTAACGATTCTAAACGCTTACTCCAAACAGAGCCAACTCCTTTAAGAGCGCTTAATTTTTGAAAAAAAAAATTCAGCACTTCTGACTTTACATCCATAAAAAGATTTCTAATTTTTTCACAAAAATTTTTCTACGCATCATTCTATTTTTTTAGATTTTTTTAATTTTTTAGATTTAGAAATACGCTTTAAATGACGGCTGTTTTCTGACAATAAAATATTAACTTGACGACTTCTTGAAACGGAAAGCGTTTTTTCAGGAACATCTTGAGTAATTACACTTCCAGCCCCTATAGTAGATTTTGTACCCACACTAAGAGGCGCCACCAGCATGGCTCCAGCACCGATAAACGTTTCTTTTTCAATCACAATTTTTTGCTTACAAAAGCCATCATAATTGCAACTTACAACACCAGCACCTATATTAACATCTTCTTGAACGGTAGCATCTCCTAAATACGTTAGATGTTTTGCTTGACTGTAATCACCCAAAGAAGAGCGGGTGATTTCTACAAAGCTTCCCACACAGCTGTGCTTTCCTAAACTGCTTTCCTCTTTTACATGGGAAAAGGGCCCCACCTGAACATTAGCCCCCACACGTGTGTGCGCTAATCGACAAAAAGAAAAAATTGTTGCGCCTTCTTCCACAAAAACCCCCGGTCCAAAAACGTTAAATGGATGCACATGAACATTTTCAGAAAAACGAGTATCCCAAGATAACATCACCGTTGAAGGAGAGTGCAATAAAGCACCTTGGTGTTGAGCGCGCACTCTCCAACGGTTTTGTAGTATCTGATAAGCACTTTGCCAATCTTCTTTTGTATTAATCCCTGTAAAGCTCTCAGGACTCTGCGTAACAACAAGCCCTCCTTCTGCACCTTGCTGATAAGCTATTTTTACAAAATCCGTAACGTGATATTCCTGAACCTCTTCGTGAAATGGCATTGCCTTTATCCAAGATTTTGCTTTTTCAGCAGAAATCTTCATAATCCCTGTGTAACACAAAGGCATTTTTTCCCAGGTTATGCTTTTAGTATGTCTGTGTTCTTGAATAGAAACTGCTTGACCAGAATGATTAACTAAAATTTCCCCATAGCGCCGAAAAACTTCTGGATACATAGCCAAAAGCGTTATGCAACTTTGATCCTTCAAAAACATCTCCAAATCTTCTTTCTGTACCAGCGGACAATCTCCCATTAAAATTAAGATATCTTGCTGGGATAAATTCCCTTGATGTTTGCAAAAAAAGCTTTCAAACGCAAGCTGGAAAGCATGACCAGTTCCCAGAGCAGGATCTTGCTGAACAAGATTTGCTTTACAAGGCCAGTGCCAGTTCAAAAAATCTGGAGACGTCACAACGTAAATATTTTCCAAAGATGTCAACTCTTTTGCTAAATCTAAAACGTAATTTACAACTGGTTTTCCCCCTAAATCCTGAAACAATTTTGGAACGCTTCCTCCAAAACGAGAAGATTTTCCCCCTGCACAAATAAACACACTTAATGCCATAGCGCTGTAATGCATTTTGTTTTTATTGCTTACAAAGTATGAAATTTTTCTGAAAAAGTCAATGCTTATTTTCCATACCTAAATCTGACATTGACTTATACGAGAAATTCTAGATAAACTCAAGTCTACGGCTTCTAGATAATGGATGAATGAAAAAAATTAAAATTATTTCAATTTTAGCAGGAGCGTTAGTATTGATAGTATTTTGGCTTTGGTGGAAAATGCCCTCTGTTCATTTAGTACAAGAAGAAATTTCTTTGAGACGATTTATCAAGTAAAGATTTTGATATGCATATAAAGACTTAAGCACCCCATGCATCTTTCAACGGTAGGCTATTTTGTATTAGAGAATATACTCATGCTGAATGGAATTGTTTAAAAGTTTAATTGTATCTGTTAGTAATTTTTCTTATTCAAAGATTTCTGACAGAAGAAGATCGTGTTGCGTTAAGAACCGACGCGTAGAAGATAGGATTAAGGCAGTTTTGTTATCCGACAAAGAATGGAGCTCGTCAAATTGCTAAGGCTCTTCTGATTGACGATCGTAGAAGAGTATAAGGAGGATCAAAAGTTAACGGTGTAAAGCAAGAGCTCTGTGAGCAAGCGGAATGTTTCACAAACAGCAGAACTTATCGCACATTTGAAAAGCCATAACGTATATGAAAGTAAGCGATATTTGCGGCTCATATTCTTGAACCCTATGACTGCGCAAAGCAAGACGTCGTGGCTACGCGCACATAATTTTTCATTTAAAATCCAGCAGCACAGCCCACAAAGGCAGAGCCAGCCAAACAGGAATCGTTTATTCATTATTACGAGACAGTGATGACAACACCGCCATGGATCTTATCGACCGCGTCAATGACAACTTTCAACGCATTAGTCCAACACTTTCGGTTTGATTTAGTATATTTTCTATACCACATACCTATCGCTGATACACTTATTTTTAAATAGTTGCGAGGCTTCAATATACCCGCCCCCCTCATCTAAATATTCTATTACTCTTTGGCTTAAATCGTTGCTGTAGCTCTTTGTCATTTTCCTTTTATTTTAACAAAAAAATTACACCTAATTCAACCTAAATTACTATAATACTTCTTTTTACAAAAGCAAGGACATGCAAAAAACTCTGGTCAGAATTTTCCATACTTGCCCCCTTATTCACCTGATCTCAACCACATTGAGAAAAAAGTGAGCGAAAGCTAAGTACGTGCATAGAACGACTAACTGTTTTGTTGGCGACGTATTTAAAAATTGCTCAATAGGACTTTTTTATGTGATCTTAATTATGTAAATAAAATTTTTAATCAACATAAAATGCCATACTTTAGATTTTCTGTCTTCAAAAGTGTTATAGTTTTTTTTTCGTAAGTACATACTTCTATCGTCTTATATTGAGGTTCTAGCACTTTGTCTTGTCCGTCCCATCCAAAAACGAATGGGCGCGTTTCTGAATTAAGGATTTCTGCGCGCACAGTTTGATAAGGAAAAAGAAGCCTTCCCTTCCAACGCGTTAAAGAAAATGGGTTGATGGCACATACCCCTAAAGTGTACGGAAGATCAAAAGATATTCCGCCAGCAGAAGCATAGTACGCTGATTTTCCCATTACAGACGAACATAAAAGACCGTCCCCCATGACCATTGAGGTTACGATCACGTTATCAATACTTATTTTAATTTTTAATGCTTGATATTGACGACGATATAAGCACACGTCATTAAATGCAAAAAAGGATAATATAGGAGACTTTTCCCCCAATATTTTGACAAAAAGTGGAAAATAAGAAAAAGAGATAGATTTTTGAAGAGACATCTCTAGCCTTTCTATATCTGCTTCAAAATTCATAAGGTTACCTACACTTCCAAATTTCAATCCATAAAAAGGCTTTTCTAATTCCCAATACTTATTCAAAGCCATCAACATGAATCCATCCCCTCCAAGAACGACAATAACTTTACATCGCTCTACAGGACATTGTCCCCACCTTTTTATGTAGCGTTCCAAAGAAACGCTTAAGTCAGAACGAGCAAAAAAATGTATTCTTTGCGAATAATCCAAGAGCTCATTTTTAGTATGATAGGTGTTGTTCACTGAATCTTTTCCGTAAAGTTAAAGTGTCCAATATTGGATTTTTTCCCAAGCAAATGGCCGCCAAACTCCTTTTATATCAAAAACATATCCATTTTCTGTTAGCAATGACTTTACTTCAGAACTAAGCATTTCAGTGTACAAAGAATGTGGAACAAGAAGCAAAATCGCATCATAAGGAGGCTGAAAGCAAGACTCAAGAGGAATACCTAAAATATCTTCCACTTCACTGGGCAAAGCGTAGGGATCAAATACTTGAAGAGAATAAAGAGATTGAAGTTCTTGAACAACTTGAATAGCTTTGCTGTTACGCAAATCTGGAACACCTTCTTTAAACGTTAGTCCTAAAACAGCAACGCGACTTCCCTTTGGAAGATGTTTAACTGTTTTAACCATCATATGGGTCATTTCTTCATTTATTTGACGTCCTGCTAAAATTACATTCGATGATACTTTGTGTTGTTTTGCAAAAAAAGAAAGATAGTAAGGGTCTACGCCGATACAATGCCCTCCTACTAAACCAGGGCGAAAAGGTAAAAAATTCCACTTTGTTTCTGCTGCATCTAAAACGTCGTACACAGATATACCTGCTGCTTGACATATTTGGGACATTTCATTCATGCACGCAATATTGATGTCTCTTTGGGTGTTTTCTAAAACCTTTGCTGCTTCAGCAACCTTTATACTTTTTGCTACAAAAATATTATTTCCATTAATACTTCCATACAACCGCTTCATAATATCAGTCACTTCAGTATTTTGTCCTGCGATAACCTTTGTGACAGAAGATAAGTTATGCTGATGATCTCCTGGATTAATACGCTCAGGAGAATATCCCAAAAAGAAATCTTTTCCGCACTTTAGCCCACTTTTTTCTTCCAACCACTGTCCACACAAATCCTGGCTAACCCCAGGGTATACGGTGCTTTCAAAGATTATGATGTTTCCACTACGAAGTATAGGTCCAAGGGTTTGGCAAGCAAGCTTAAGCAGGCTTAAATCTGGTTCCAAAGCTGGTGTTATTGGTGTTGGAACAGTAACAATATAAAGAGACTGTAAGGAAAGATCTTTAGAATCTTGAGTAAATCGAGCATTACACTTGCGTAAGCGCTCTGGAGAAACCTCTCGAGTTCTATCCGTTCCCTCTTTCAACTCTTGAATTCGAGAAGAAGAAATGTCAAATCCCACAACATCAAAGAAAAAAGAAAGTTCCACTGCAAGAGGAAGCCCTACATACCCAAGACCAATAACACCAATAGAAGGGTGATGATGAAATAACATAATTACGCTCCTAAATAAAATTGTTTATACCATGTAACAAAACGCTCTAATCCTTCTGTTAATGAAACTTTTGATGAAAAAACCAAATCCTGGTTATCTAATCCTGCGTGAGTTTTTGGAACATCCATAATATGCGCAGGTTCTTGCTGGACGCGCGCTTTTTTTTGTGTAAGGCGCTCTAATATCTCTAACACTTCCTTAATGCTATGGATATTACTGCTTCCCAAATTAAAAAGTTGATAAAAAGGACAAGAGGGCAATGGTGATGTGAGTAAACGAGTAACACTGTCGACAATGTCATCAATAAAAGTAAAGCTGCGCCACATATTTCCTTCATTAAACAAAGTTAATGGTTCGTCTTCAAACAATGCTTTCGTAAACAGAAAAATAGCCATATCCGGTCTTCCCCAGGGACCGTATACGGTAAAAAAGCGCAAAGCTGTGCAAGAAAGTTGAAAGGCATGATGATAAGCATATGCGATAAGTTCATTACTTTGTTTTGTGGCAGCGTATAAAGACAATGGATGCCGCACAGAATCTTGAACGGAAAATGGATACTGTGTGTTTCCTCCGTATACAGAAGAGCTGCTAGCATACACAAAATGCTCTAGCTTTTTCCAATTACGACAGGTTTCTATCATATTGACAAATCCAAAAAGGTTTGTCTTTGCATAATCCATGGGGTGCGTTAATCCGTGTCGCACCCCAGCTTGAGCAGCCAAATGAAGCACATGCGTAACATCTGGGTGACGAGCGTTTAAATGCTTCATATCCTCTTGGCAAGCGATATCATATTGGTAAAACATAAAATTAGGGTAATTAGTAAGATGCTCTAATCGTTTTTTTTTTAGTTCTACATCATAATAAGCATTCATGTTATCTATTCCAACAACGATGCTGTCTTTTTTTTGCTTTAATAAAGCTAAAGTTGTATGAAATCCAATAAATCCCGCAACTCCGGTAATAAAAAATTGTTGCATACCTCTCCTTTTTCTTAAAAATAGCTTTGGGAGTATATCATAAAAAAAGTCAGCGGGATATCCGTCTAAAATAAAAAATTAACCAATAGAACTCTATTAATTTTAGAACACTTGTAAAGTTAAAAAATACTTTATGGATTTTTAAATTACGACCCGTCCTCAATTGAGTTGATTTTTTTCGTTGTTTTTTGAGAATTTAATAGAAAATTCAAAAGATATTTTGTATTCAATAAGACGTTATGCGTTGAGGGATGAAGTGCATAAGAGTTGAAAGTGTCAAAATAAATGTTTAACAGCATTGAAATCCCCTCCTGAAATAATAATTAATGTTTTAATAAAAGATTTCTTTAG
>NZ_ARPM03000171.1 GCF_000388175.3 Holospora undulata HU1
TAATTTTGATGCGGATACCATTCTATTTAAGCGGTTTGTTATCCCCCTATGATATACTTCCCCTTTTCTTAAAAGGCAATCATTATATGCTTATTTAGCAATGGGAATTGGTATAGTGTGTTGAGTTTTTTAAGAAGATCCAGATTTTTAACAAAAAATAGAAGAAAAAGATTTTGGACTTAGGTTTAACCTTGCTTCTTCTATTTTATGATATAGCTCAGCTATATTACTGTTTCCAAAGAGAGGGATCTATGATTTATTTTAATTTCATCTTAGTTTTAGCTGTAGAAAGCATAACTTTTTCAGATTTTCCCTAGGGAAGCAGGTTCATCAGGTGTTCAATAGCATGAATAGAATGAAAAAGACTTTGGATTAATCCTGGACGATAATCTAATAAGCATTCTATACGATTTTTCACCTCTTTTGCTAAAATTTCTCCTGAAGAAGAAAGCGTTACCAAAATTTTTCTCTTGTCTTCTGTATGGGATTTTTTCTCAATTAACCCCTGTTTAGATAGTGCATTTAGTATATAGGAAGGGTTTAGTCCCCAATACCAATAATTAGAAATGATACGGTGAATGTAACATTCATCAGGCGATGTTTTAATATACAAATAAACCAGCAACAAAGCTTTTTCCGAAGAAAGCGCATAGGACTTAGAAATACAATGGCACGTAATATCTTTTAAGGCTCGATTAAGTTGAGCCAATTTAGAGAGAAAACTAAAGTAAACATTTAACGTTTCATGAGATGTTGCAAGGCGATCCTGTTCAATAAGCACAACCAATTTCCAGTCATGAGAAGGTTCATATATTTCACCTTTATTAAATATTTTTGTCAAAAAAATTTTGATTTTATAGAAGTATCAATATAATAAGAACTTTAAATTTTATATTTAATAATTGTAAACTCTTTTTTAACTGAGAGCACTTTATTAATTGAGGCCTTCAACCAAAGATAGCATGATTAATTTTCAATGTTTTATTAACGCGAAGTGCCGCAAAAATAAGCAGTGTTCCCTCTAGCATTTCAAGTGATCGTGTGTTTTTAAGGAGTTTTCGACGAAATCTCGCAAACCAATGGCATTGTCTAGCGTTATTTTGTTCTATGGAAAAGGTTTTATCTTTTTCCTGAAAGAGGCGGTTGCTTGGAATAATTTTATTAAAACCTGCCCAATGATCTTTGCAATAAAATAAAATTTTCCATTTTTTTAATCGTTCAAAAAGTCGTTTGAATGTTTGACTCAAGTGATCACCAAATTTCCAATCGAAGAGCTGTTTTCCAGCACGATCACAGACTTTAAAAATCCAAGCTTTAGAAATCCAAGCTTTAAAAATCCAAAATTTTTTGCTTCTTTTTTTAAATAATGCCAAAATTCATCGACTTCCTTGACAATACCTTTGTCTTCTGGGTATAGCTCAATTTTGGCGCATATCCTTGATTATAAGGTGCCCCCCCCTTCAAAACAGCGCGCGCTGACACCAAAACGCTGAGCAATTCGCTTCATTGAAAGTCCGCTTGCGTATAAAACGAGGGCTTTGAGCTTGTCTTTTTCGGGCACACCTCGTGAAATTTTTTCCATATTTTTACATTTGTACCGCTGCCCCCTCGAACGAAACCGCTTTTAAAGCAATCTTAACATTCACAAAATTTACATACAATCTTTTTTAGAGACTTTTAAAAGACTTCCTTTGCCAATTCTAACAAAAAATACAACGGAGCATAGTGTCACGGATACCCTAGTACATATTTTTCATGTGAAGGCTCACGCAGCAACTACACATGATACTGTTGCGAGATGCAAGGTTTTGACAAGGCGGGTGTAAAATATCTATCGATTAAAGGCGTATGCGCAGATACTGGTTTTTGTAAAACGTTTGAAGAGTTTGTTCAAAACATGTTGAAAAAGACCTTAGAAATTTCGGCACGTATTACGGCCAGATTGGGCAATTTTAGCGAAAGGGGGGGAAGAGAACATTTGATTGACTGGCTAAATCATTTTAGGTGATTAGCCAAGGAGTATGAAATAGACGTTCAATCGGAAAAACACGACGTTATGATC
>NZ_ARPM03000170.1 GCF_000388175.3 Holospora undulata HU1
ATTCTGATTACAGCTTTATTATTTTTAATATACAAGGCTAGAAAGAAACTGCATGGCTTCAAAATTCCATTATTTCAATTTACATTAGATCTAGAGAAATCTTTTATTAAAACATTAATTATTATTTAAGGAGAGGATTTCAATGCTGTTAAACATTTATTTTGACACTTTCAACACTTATGCCCTTCCTCCCCGCATCCAACATCACAATGCAGACCACGAAGTATTAAAAAAGTTTAAGTTTGAGGTAAAGGGGCCACCACAATATATTTATAATTAAATAAATAATTCACTAGCTTCCTTAATTCATTATCATTACAGCATTTAACACAAGTTAGATGCTGTTTTTATTGTACAGAGATGAATACAAATATAAATAGCTTTCTTAAGAAATTAAATTTTAAAAAAGATTTAAGGCGAAATTTAAAGAAAAGCTTAATGCACGAAGCTCGAAAGAAGCTGAACACTTAAATATCAAAATGGGCGCAATCTTTTTTTAGGTTTAAATTTTGTAGTTCCATGGTTTGATCTTAATAAGAAGCCAGCGCTGCATACTGTTCTTGTTGACTTTGGAAAAACAAAGTCTCATCCCAAATATGAATCTCCCATTCCAAGTTTACTTGATGGGCTAACCGCACTCGAGTTTGAATTTGACTGCCTAAAGCCCACAAATCTTGTGCTGTTGCATTCCCCAAATTAATTAAAAAGTTACAGTGGGTTGAAGAACACTGGGCATCTCCAAGACGCTCTCCCCTTGCTCCTACTGCATCTATCCACTTCCAGGCAAAACTTCCCGGGGGATTTTTAAAAGTACTTCCCCCTGTGCGCACTTGTAAAGGTTGACTATTTTGTCGCTGCTGAACATATCTACGCATAAGTTCTAAAATTTTGGAGGGATCGCTTGGAGTACAAGACAATACAGCTTCAATAAAAATCCACCCAAAGGGGAGAGCACATCGACGATATTCGTACCCTAATTCCTTTGGGCTAAGAACATGCAATTCTCCTGAAGGACTCATGACGGTAACTTCTTCAAGCACATTCGAAATTTCGTGACCATAACATCCTGCGTTCAGTGCTAATGCTCCTCCTATCGTCCCTGGAATTGTATACAAAAACTCTAAACCAGAAAGCCCTGCTTTTTGTGCTGTTTGTGCAACAACTCGATCTAAAGCACCTGCTTGGACCCGAATGCGATGGTTTTCTACTGTAATAGAATGAAACCCTTTTTGTAATTTTATAACAAATCCTGGCCATCCCTCGTCGTGAACTAAAACGTTTGATCCAGCACCTAATATTCGATACGGCTTTGAAACCTGTCGAATAAATTGGCAAAGATCATGAATGTTTAAAGGTGAAAAAACTCCCAAACAAGGTCCCCCCACACGAAACCACGTATGAGCATCTAAACGATCATATAATTTTAAAGAACCTTTTAAAGCCCATAAATTCATTTCTTTACCTCCATACCAAAGAAGCATTAACTGTAGTTTTTACTCCAGTTAATACACGCTCTAGCGCTTCAGGTAAAGCGTAAGCAAGCTTTGTAATGTCTCCAGCTCCGCAGCAAACTATAATATCCTCTTGAGTTGAAAATCGTGCAATATGGTCACATAAGTCTGGCAAACTTAAGCTCCATTCAGAAAAAATGTAGGCCTTATCATGGAATTTTTGAATTTTCTCTAGCAAAGTTTTAGAGTTTATTCCTTCTACAGGGTGCTCTCCCGCGCTATACACTGGAAGAACCATCACTTCATCCGCGTTGGAAAAACTTTCTGCAAATCCTTCCATTAAATACTGAAGTCTTGTATAACGATGAGGCTGAAAAATAACAAAAATCTTTTGCTTTGGATAGTGACACCGTAACGCTTCTAATACGGCTTTGACTTCTGTGGGATGGTGAGCGTAATCATCTAGAACATGCACTCCTTGAGCTGAACCGGTATACGTCAACCTTCTGCGAACGCTTTCAAAGGTAGAGAAGGCTTTATAAACATCTGACGCTTTTATTTCCAAAGCTTGAGCTACAGATACTGCAGCCAGTGCGTTGTATACGTTGTGAATCCCTCTAAGCTTTAGCTTTAATTCTTCCCACAAAACAGGGCAAGGTCCTGTCAACATAACGTCAAATTTAGTACCTTCCAAAAAAGGAGAAACATTTTTACAGGAAACAGATCCTTGAGTTCCATAAGTTATATTTAATGAAGACTCGTTTTGTTTTACAAAAAAGTCACAAAAAGATCCAAGATTACCTAAAATCCTTTTTTGAGATGCTTTTAATAAAAACCTAGAAAAAAAAGAAAATAAATTTTCTTCTGTTCCGTAAAACTCCATGTGCTCTGGTTCTACGTTGGTAACAATCGCGATATCAACACGAGAAAGATTAAGAAAAGTGCCATCAGATTCATCAGCCTCTATAACAGCCCATGGACCTTTTCCTTGGCGCACGTTACTTTGGTATAACGGCATAATACCACCGGTAATAATAAGAGGATCAATCCCAGCAACATCTAACATATGTCCAATTAAGGCCGTAGTGGTCGTCTTCCCATGAGTTCCACTTACTGCAATAACTTTATAGCCCGAAATAAGGTAATCTAAAAACTGAGAGCGATGTAAAATTGTTTTATTTAATTTTTTTGCTTCCAACAATTCTACGTTTTTTGGCTGAATGCTGGAACTGACTACAACATAATCAACATCTTTGGAAATATAGGAAGCATCATGTCCTTGATAAAGTTTTGCCCCCATTTTTTCTAGAAAAGTTAGTAAACTTTCTTCCCCTGACAACGTACTTCCTGATACTCTGTACCCTTGTTCTAAGCACACACGAGCCAAGGCACTCATTCCAATTCCACCAATACCAATAAAATGAACGGATTTATCTATTTTTTTTGTCATACTTTTTACAATAACCTATTTTAACAACATTCCATTTAAACTTCAAACGTACATCACAGCACAAAAACAGCTTTTTTATCCATATGTACTATAATAAAAAACGATACAAAAACCAATACTACAAATAAAACAAATAAATACCTTTATTTTTTTTCATATTTTTTTTTAAAACTCATTTTGCCAATATTGAATCATCGCCATTGCTGCATCTTTGCGTCCAAAATTTTTCGCACGAGCTCCAGTATACAACAATCGCTGAGGGTGTTCTAGACTCTCTTGAAGGAAGAATGCAATTTTCTCTTCATTTAATTCGGATTGAGGGCAAGACCACCCTGCTTCTTGAGAAACCCAAAAAGCAGCATTGTAATCTTGGTGTTGATCTTTTGCGTAAGGATAGGGAACAAAAAATCCTCCACGTCCACAGCATGCCAATTCAGCTGCGCTAGAAGCACCACACCGACTGAACACCACATGTACTTGCTTTAAAATTTCCGGTAAAGATAAGAAAAAACTTCGAACATCGCAAGAAACATTTAATTGGTTATACCGTTCTTGCACATACGAAAGATCTTTTTCTGGGCATTGATGAAATATACAAAAAGCCTGACGGTGTGATTCATCAAGAAGTTCCAGCGCGTTTAAAAATACTTTGCTCCAAAAAGACGCGCTTTGACTGCCTCCTAAAATCAAAATTCCCAAAGGACCGTTTTCAAACTTAATATCAGGAATTTTAAAAAACTCTTTACGTACAGGAGTTCCCACCGGAATGACAGAAACAGTTTTTGGAACTTTTAACGTTTCAGGATATCCAGTAAACACTACAGGTATTCCTACCCATTTAGCAAGAAAACGATTTGCGCGTCCAAGCACTCGATCTGATTGATGTAAAGCAAAAAATTTGATTTTTTTCCCATCATATTTATAAAAAAACCATCCCAAAGCCATGGGGATCACACTCATTAATCCCCCAAAACTAAAAAAAGCCTGGGCAGAATTGGAATAAAGTTGAAAAAATTTTCGTGTTTGTTGAATCCACAGCCAAATCTGAAAACATAATGCTATAGGCTTCAAATAAAACTTATTGTGCCCAGAAGAAAAAGAAAAATTCTCAAGCACTTCTACATGATCGAACAAAGACACATCTTGCGTAATAAAACGTTCCCCCCGTTGATCTGTCAAAAGATATACCTCGTACGACAAATCTTTTAATCTTTGTGCCAAGGCAATGGCAGGAAATATATGCCCTCCTGACCCTCCAGCAATAAGCAGCACCATACTCTGACCTTGTTCTAAATCTTTTTTTGATTATCCATAAATTTTCTTTTTTTTCCATACTTAAATGTTTGAAGGGGCTAGATAGTGTCGTCACGAAAAGTTCAACCAAAGAAAAGGTATCTAATTTGAACGGAATTAAGAAATGAAGAAGTATTTTTGCGTATCGCGTTGCAATTCCTCTTCAGCGTTTCAGGTGAATAAATATGTTCTCTACAAGATGTCTAAGCTTGAAATATCTTTATTGTGTTCCCTTTGTTCTTTTCTATTTTTTCGGGAGAATAACAGGATTTATGTTATTTTTTCTCGCCTCATTAACGATTTGATTTGTATCATATCCTTTATCTGAAAGAAGATTTTGAGCGTCTATTCCTTCAAAACGCTGGCTAGCTTGTTTGCAATTAGCAACCATACCCGATGTTAATACTCTAACCGGCATGGGCATCCACAGCCAAATTAAGTTTTATATTGTGGCTTCGTGTTGATCCCCTTTTTGTGCAGCCCCCCATATCCTGGCCCACCTTCCTTAACCTTTGCGGCATAAGGATGCACTTTTATATGGCTGGCATATAATCCGCCACTCATAGTTTGGATCAACAATCAATTTTTCTAAAAGATTTTCCAAAATTGTCTTTATCTTTCCATCTGAAAAATCTTCTGTGCGTATTTTTCCAAACTCCATAGCAAGGGGGAATATCTCGCCAAGGGGAACTCGTTCTTAAAATCCACAAAACAGAATTTAACGATTGTCTTTTGCTTTTCCCTCCCTAACTCCCATTTTTTTTCTGGCAGATAAGGCCAAGTATTTTCCAAGATTTCTCTGATATGTTGTGTCTTTTGTGCGATTGCGTTATTTCTCTTAAAAAATAAAATTTTTGATTCCTGTTATATTATATTTTATCTCATGACGACATCATCTAAGGAAACGAATAGCTTACTTTAACATTTGTGTGTGTTGCTAAAATGCACGAAAAAAGATTTTTTTCAAAATAAAATATTTTTGTAATACCTCATAAGGAAAGTTGTTTTTGTCTTTGATTTTTCTTGCCTATTTTTTCTAACCAAACGATAAATTAATTTTTATTAATGTTTTTCTACATCAATTAGAATTTTTAGTAATTCCAAAAAAATTTCATCTTTAACTGCCTTCCAAAAAATTTTAGTTTGTAAAAGGATTTGACTTTTTTCTGAAAGATGATAAAATAACAAATAGTTGTCTCCATAGTCTAGCGGTTAGGACGCTGCCCTTTCAAGGCGGTAGCGCGGGTTCGATTCCCGCTGGAGATGCCATTTTACCAGGATAAAAATGCAAAAAATTTTAATGGCAAAAGCAGTTGCTTTATGGTTGATTGATAATACAAAACTTACATTTCAACAAATTTCTGAATTTTGTCGAATGCATGAGCTTCAGATAGAAGCTTTGGCCAACGGCGAGGGGAACATCGCTTCTATGGATCCAGTTATGCTGGGGGACCTTACAAAAGAAGAAATTATTCGTTGTGAAGGAGATCCTAGTGCTGTATTGATGCTAAATCGAAAGGTGGGCACCTGTCAAAAGAAACGAAAAGCTTACGTAAGCTTGGCAAAACGAAAAGAAATTCGAAATGGAGTGTTGTGGTTAGTGCGGTTTTATCCAGACCTTAAAGACACCGATATTGTTAAATTTCTTCCCACCACCAAAAGCACCGTTCATGCTATTCGTTCTGGAATGTATTGGGATATCAAGAGTTTAACACCGAAAAATCCTGTTTTGATAGGTTTGTGTACACAGGAATCTTTAGAGCAGTTGATTGCCTTAAGTGAAGAGCGCAGCCCTTCTTATCATAAAAATT
>NZ_ARPM03000169.1 GCF_000388175.3 Holospora undulata HU1
AGTGTTAAAACAAGTGTTAACCCCACAGGAGCCTCAGAAAAAATAGGTATAGATGGGGGGAAAAAAGATACGTAAACGGCATAGTGGTGTTGATAGGCAAGGCAATCTGCTCCATATCACGGTTCATAAGGCCAATGACATACATTAAAGGGAGTTTGTGCAGATGCTGGATATAGAAAAACCCATGGAGGAATTTGTGAGAACTCTATTGAATCAAACTATAGATGGGCCATACTTCCAAAGTGTTGGATTATCGAAAGGACATAGGATAGCTAAATCATTTTCGAAGGGTATCTAAAGATTATGAAATTGCCCTAGGGACTGCTGAAAACATGAGTATGATAGCCCATTCCATGATCCTATTAAGAAGGTTAGCTAAATTATGAATACAGGTTATTATTATGGATAATGCCTCTTTTCATCAATTCAAGAGAAGTATAGACTTAATAGAATCTGTAAAATGCAGTATAATTTTTCTGCCTCCTTACTCTTCTGATTTAAATCCAATAGAGAAAATCTGGGCTAATATGAAGAGGTAGATTGAATGCAATATACCAAATTTCAATGCTCTATTCGACGCTATTTCGTGCTTCTTCAAAATATATAGTTTAACCTAAATTTAACGCCCATATCTCCCGGTTTTCCGAGTAAAAGATCCTTTTTCCTATCCCACTGATCCCCCTCAACGCACAACGTTTCATTGAATAAAAATTTCTTTTGAATTTTCTATTAGTGATTCTCAAAAAATATAAAAAAGGAACTTACTTGAGGATGAGGCCTAGTTCCAAAAAACTATAGGAGCTAAAATTTCCGCTCTAGTTTTTTTCATCAAAATGCTTTACAATCAGACTATCGGAGTATAGCGCAGCCTGGTAGCGCATCACGCTGGGGGTGTGGGGGCCGTGGGTTCAAATCCCGCTACTCCGACAGATAGCTTTTACTTCTCTGAAATAATTTTTTTTTATTTCTATAGTTAGTTAAATTTATTTTTTTCTTTTTTCTGATACAAAAAGTACTTCAGCGTGAGGTGCTTTTTTGGTGTGCACAAGATAAGAAGCTTTGGAAAAAAGTTCTATTTAGCAGGAAAAAATCGTAAGAATAGACTAGGGCCCGTCCTCAATTGAGTTGTTTTTTGAGAATTTAATAGAAAATCCAAAAGAAATTTTTATTCAATGAAACGTTATGCGTTGAGGGGGATCAGTGGGATGGATAGAAAAAAATCTGCCAGAGAGATTTAGCGATAGCTTCCATGCCCGCTAGAGCCAAAAGGAAGTAAGGAAAAGAGTCTTTGAGGTGCTGGCAAAAGACGCCAAAACGAGTACGCGATGATCGATTCCACGATTGTGCGCGCCCACTAACACAGCGCTGGAACTAAAAAAAACGAGAACCAGGCCATCTGAGTACGAAGATTCATGCAATCTGTGACGCCCAAGGCAATCTCACCAGAAATCCCATCGCTTTTCAGTTGACAAAAGGTCAGCCCTATGATTCAGAAGGCGCCGATGCGTTGATGGCTTCGTGAAGGCTGATGGAGTGCTTGCCGATAAATCGTATGATGCTGATGAAAGGGGCGGCGAAAACTCAAGGAAAAGGGGGGCAAGGTCGTGATCTCCCCTAAAAAACACAATTTGGAGCATTATGAAAAATCTCTTTAAATCCCGTCGTTTGATCGAAAATTTCTTCGCTAAACTGAAAGCAATACAGAACCATTCCCCGCGTTATTATAAAACGTCCGTAAATTTTCTTGGCGCTATTCACTTGGCTTTACTTGTCGTTTGGCTTAATTGAGTACGGGGCTTAGTTTTCTTTTCAACATTGCGCTTTAGTTTAGTGTTTTAAAAAAGTCAAAAATTAGAATTTTTTTAAATTTTTTGTGATATGGTGGCGTCTAAATTGGTATTAGGATATTGTTATGAATCCTCGATTTTATATACTCAATAAGGCCTTGTTAGAAATTCGCTCATCTTTTATTATTTCTCCTAGCTTTTATTTTCGGTTTTGGTTTGCTTTGGGGAGTGTGCTGGCAGCTGGAAGTATCTTTGGGTTTTGGACTTTAACTTTTGCTCCTTATCCTGGAAGCTCCCAAGTTAGAATTTTTAAGAACATTGCCAGATTAAAAGCTCCCATTTTTCATCAGTTAAATAATGATTATGTAAAGGCTATGGAAGCTGAAGATTTTTATAGAATAGGAAGATTACAAAATATTATTCAAGGATATAGACAAGGACAAGCGGTGGTAACAAAATTGTATTTTTTAGAAAAACAAAGTGCGCGAAAAACTCTTGAAAACATGCTTTATCGTCGTGCACGTAACAATTTTTTCATTTCTGTTTTGATTTTTGCTTTAAGTCCTTTTTGTTTTATAGAAGGGTTTTATTTGCTGAGAAAGCATTTAAGAGACAATGGATACACCTTTCATGGAAGACTCCTTTTCTTTCGTATAGCAACCCCATCAGTATTCAAATTAGCAGGGCTTTTAAGCTGGGGGTGTCTTGGAATTTTATCTTATCAAGTGTGGACACCTTCCTATTGGCTAGATTCTTCTATAAAAATTCCTGTGACTTTTTCGCAAGAATCTCCTGAATTCCCGCTATTATCTCAAGAAAAGTTAGCACTTTTAAACCTAAAGCAGCAAAAAGAAATTTTAAGAGAGTATTGGGTTAAAAGCGTTTTATTTTATGGGTTTTTCGGAGGGATTTTTTGGATTTTAGGTCGTCGCTGGGATCAGCTTCCCTTAAAACGTATTGTATAGTAGAAGTCAATCGTCTTCTATTATTTTTATTTGAAAGCAATGAATGTTTATTTAAAACATCTGTCCTATAGACTAAAAGCACTGCCAAGGTAAAGCGAGCGCACCTTTTCACTCTTTAGTACACTTTCTGGAGTGCCTTCCTTTAAGACGCGCCCTTCAAACATAATGTAAACTCGGTCTACAAGGCTTAGAGTTTCTCGCACGTTATGATCGGTTATAAGTACTCCAATGTTTTTTTGCTTTAAAGTGCGGATAAGTTCTTGTACATCTTCAATGGAACGTGGATCAATACCTGCAAAAGGCTCATCTAAGAGCAGAAACTTTGGATTTCCAATCAATGCTCTAGCAATCTCTAATCGACGTCTTTCCCCTCCTGACAAAACGCCCCCCAAAGAATTTCGTTGAGCTGTTAACCGAAAATCATTCAATAAAAGCTCTAGGTAAAACTTTCGATCTTTTGTTGAAGTGTACACACGTTCTAAAATAATCTTTAGATTATTTTCTACACTAAGATCTCGAAATACAGAACTTTCCTGAGGTAAGTACCTGATGCCTAATCGAGCTTTTCTGTATAAAGGCCAGCGTGTCACATTCTGATCGTTAAGAAAAATATCTCCTTGAGATGGAACAATTAGCCCTGACATTAACAAAAAAGTCGAAGTTTTTCCTGCACCGTTTGGCCCAAGCAACGCCACACTTTCTCCAGAAAAAATCTTTAAAGATACTTCTTGAACAATTTGTTTTTGCCCTGATTTGTAGCACAATTTTTGAGCGAAAAAATTCATTTATTTTCTCTTGATTTTTTTTAAAGAAAGCGTTTGATGTGCAGGTATCATTAAGACACAGGAACGTTTCTCGAGAGCTTGGATCCTGTAGCACCGTTTTTTTAAATCTAAAACAGCACGCTGTGTTGTTCCAAAATTTTCTTTTCCATTAGCAACTTGTACCGCCCCAAGTAATTGAAGTTTTTCTTCAGCTTCATCGTAAAACGCTTCCTTTGAGATTATCTTCCAATCTTCATACATCATTTTTACATTTCCTTTTGCTTGAACTAAAAATTTTGAATCCTTATTCAAATTTTCCAAACCAGCAAAAACTTTTAAGGGTTGTGGAGATTTCTTAGAAAAAGAAAAACAAATGGTATCAGATCGCAACCACCCTTTGGGATGGTTTAGCTGTGCTCCCTGCGTTGCAACGCCTTCTTGAGAATTTAAATCGTACTGCAGCTCCTTGGTCTGCATTGCAACACCACGTTCACGCTGAAAAAGACTAACGCCAAGATTAAAGCAAGACTGCGCTAAAAGTTTTTGATCTTTAACATAAAAAACTAAACGATCTGCCCTCAATTCATTTGCCCCCCGATGAACTACTGCTTGACCAATTGCAACGATACGTTCAATTTCTGGTGATTTTGAAAGGCTAGCACTTTTAAAAAAAATCTTAATTTTTTGGCAAAAAATTGTTGTCTCCCCCTGTTTTATCCGAACATTTCCCTTGGCAATACAATATTTTTTTTCTAAAAAAAACTGAATCCCCTCTTGTGCTTGAATGTCCATAGCAGGAACATTGTGAAATGGAGCAGAAAGCACTACGGGATATGTTATAATCCACAGAGCAAATTTTCGATTTAATAATTTCAATAATATTTTATTAACTTTGTAGATCTAACATCCCCATTCTAATTCAATATCATTTAAAATTCAACGTGATTACCAAAATACCTGAGACTTCGAGCAGAAAATTATTGTACAGTAAAGATTATTACTATTTTTTGTATCTAACACTGCAAGGCGAACGTATTTTTATATTTTATATTAAAAAATAATTAAAGGTAAAATCGGAAATAATATTACTAATAAAATTAATTTTGTATAGTGTAATACAAAATCTCATCACTAAATGAACAGAGATAAATACATTTGAGGAAGAGCGTATACTATAGCTAAATTAGTATAAAAAGATTACGAAAAATGGAATTGAAATAAAAAATTAATTGAACAAGTTAATGTTCTTCTTATATGTTTGGCTTGGGACCATTTTTTCTCAATAGGATTGAGATCTGGAGAATGATGAGGAAAATAAAGCAAACTATGGCATCTTCTAGCATATTTTTCATAGCTTTTTCTTTATGGAAAGTGGCATTATCCATAACACTACCGCTTTCTTTTGGAAGGTTTGGCAGCACCCAAGACGTACCCCCCTTTGTAAGCCAGATATGAACCCAATTAACAATTATAGCTTTGCCAATTAAAGCGCCTATGGGATTTGTTCTTCCCAGTCATAAGAGCTCATAACACCGATTGCCTTTATCAAAGTGTCCATGCGTTCTTGGCATGTCATGAGCAAAACCACTTTCATCTATGTAAGGAATAGCTTTACCTAATTTTTCTAGCTGCTCAATTTTTTGGAAAAATGTAGACCTTTTCTCTGGATCGGATGATTGA
>NZ_ARPM03000168.1 GCF_000388175.3 Holospora undulata HU1
TAAGAACACCTCCCGTCAAATCCAAGGGCTCCCATCAGCTTCATGCGTGTAAGGCTGTCATGGCAATGGGGGTGCCTTACAGGTGATTTTCGTTGCCATGGTGTGGGGGGAATGTCATCACCAAACAAGAAGAGGGCATCCTCTGGCGGTGTTGTCATCACCGTCTCGTAATAATGAATAAAGGCTTCCTGCTTGGCTGCCTTTGCGGGCCGTGCTTTTCGGCTTTTTAAATGAAAAATTATGGGCGTGCAGCCACGACGTCTTGCCTTAAATCGCAGCCATAGGGTTCAAGAACATAAGTGCATATCGTTACTTTCATATACGTTATGGCTTTCCAAATGTGCGATAAGTTCTTCTGTTTGTGAAATATTCAGCTTGCTTGACACCATTAACTTTTGATTCTCCTTATACTTCTCTACGATCGTCAATCAGAAGAGCTTTAGCAATTTGACGATAGCTCTACCCTTTGTCGAATAACAAAACAGCCTTAATTCTATCTGCTAAGCGTCGGTTCTTTTCTTGCCGATGCTGTGTTCTTAACGCAACACGATCTTCTTCTGTCAGAAATCTTTGCATAAAAAAAAATTATTAACACATAAAATTAAACTTTTAAACTATTTCATTCAGCATGAGTATATTTAAAAACTGTGTAAATAAAATGTACTAAATTTTTCTGATTAATTCAAAAAAGTTCAATGGGAAAAAGTTTGTGAAAAGTATATTGATGTTTTTAAAAATTACGTACCCAAAAGAATTAAATGAGAAGAAATTTATTAGGAAAGCGGATAATTTTTACAACCAAGAAGGGATAAAGTAATTTACGAATTTTTTTTCGTAGCTACGGAGTGGGGATTTTTTTCAGATGAATAAACGACTGCTGCTATAGAAAATAGCAAAAAGGGTGTGCTTTTTTTGCTTTAAGAATATAAAAAAATTTATTTTTTTATACAAAAAGTTAAATTTAATTTTTGAGTACATCAGGTTTTCCTTTAGTTCTTATTTGTGAATTACTCAGTGAAAAAATTAACACTTTATTTTATATTTTTTTGAAAGATTTAATTTGAGCTCTATGTTTCGTAAACGGAATATGATAAAATCCTTAAGTTGAGTTTTGGACAGATGCTGATCCAATGACATTTCATGTAAAAACTAGTAAGCCTTCTTTTCATCGTACTGCAAACTATTCTTTTTTACACAACGGTTTTTTGAATCTTGATGCTGAAAAAGATCATTTATTAACCGAATTTGGAAAAACCACCATGGAAAACCAGTACCTGTATGGGGGCGAATCCTATCAGGAAATGTTTGAGCGTGTTTCAAGTTCTTTTTCGGATAATAATTCTCACGCGCAGCGCATGTACGATTATATTTCTTCTCTTTGGTTTATGCCAGCAACACCTGTTTTGGGCAATGCGGGACTTGCCGAGTTAAACAAAAAAAATCGTCCAGAGTCTGCTTCTTTGCACCTTCCTATCTCTTGTTACTTAAATGAAGCACAAGATGCGTTAGATTCTGTAGCAGGGCTTTTAATAGAAAACATGTTTTTAGGTGCCGGTGGAGGGGGAATTGGGAGTTATTTTGGAAATTTGCGTCCAGCAGGAAGGGTGGGGGCCAAAGAGGCTGCCGGAGTTATTCCCTTTGCAAAGATAGTTGAGTCGATTACTCAATGCGTTTCTCAAGGGACGCGAAGGGGGGCTGCTGCCATTTTTTTGCCGATTTCCCATCCTGAAATTGTGGATTTTATCCAGTTTCGTCGCCCTTCTGGAGGAGATCCTCAGCGCAAAGTTCTTCACCTAAACCACGGAGTTGTGATTTCAGATGCGTTTATGGATGCGGTTCAGTATGGTAAGCCTTGGGATCTTATAAACCCTCATGACCAGAGTGTTACAGAAACGGTGGATGCTAGAGAACTTTGGATTCAATTACTTACTATTCGTCTGGAAACTGGTGAACCTTATTTGATATTTATAGATCATGTTAATGCGTCTATTCCCTGCTATCAAAAAGAGCTAGGGCTGGAAATTAAAAGTTCAAATTTGTGTACAGAAATTTTTTTGCCTACCGGGTTAGATCACCATAAGACCAATCGTACGGCAGTATGCTGTTTGGGGTCTTTGAATTTAGTCAAATTTCTGGAATGGAAGGACCATACCTCTTTCATCGAAGATTGTTTGCGTTTTTTGGATAATGTGTTGGAAGATTTTGTTTGTAAAGCTCCTGATTCCTTTAAAAATGCGGTTTATTCTGTTAAGCGGGGAAGGGCAGTGGGGCTTGGAGTGATGGGATGGCATTCTTTTCTTCAATCTTTAGGGATTCCGATGCATGGACTGCTAGCACGCACATGGAATAAGTATATTTTTTCTCATATTCATCAATCTGCTAGGGCTGTTTCAAAAATTTTGGCTCAAGAGCGTGGGCCTTGCAAAGATGCTGAAGAAAAAAACGTTATGGAGCGATTTTCTTATGCGACTGCCATTGCGCCGACAGCATCTATTTCTATTTTGTGCGGGGGGGCTTCTCCTGGAATTGAGCCGATTGTGGCCAATGCTTATACGCATAAAACGATGAGTGGATTGTTTTTCATCAAAAATCAATATCTCGTAGAGCTTTTAGAAAAAAAGGGAGCAGACACCCAAGAAGTCTGGGAATCCATTTTGGAAAATGACGGATCTGTTCAGCATTTAGATATTTTATCTCAAGAAGAAAAAGCTGTGTTTTTAACTGCTTACGAAATAGATCCTCAGCACCTTATTCAACTGGCAGGAGAGCGAACTCCATACGTTGATCAAGGGCAATCTCTCAATTTGTTTTTTCCCCCCAACGTGTCTAAGAATGATTTGCATGATGCGCATTGGAATGCTTGGAAACAAGGAGTAAAAAGCTTGTATTATTTGCGCTCTAGGTCTTTAAAATCAGGTGAAACCAACCATGATGCTAAACAGGCACAACAAGTTTTTTCATCAATGGTAGATAAATATTATTCCGATAGCGGGATGTTAAAGCTAGAATATGAAAACTGCTTGGTGTGTCAATAGTGAGGAAAAAATGGTCAATATTCAAACAGAGAATTCTATGGGGTCTAATTGGGTTTCAGAGCACTCTAGCATTGAGGACAGTCGGTCTTTTTTGTTTCGCGAAAATCCAGTCTACAAACCATTTCGGTATGGGTTTGCTTATGAGGCATGGGAAACTCAGCAACGTATGCATTGGCTTCCAGAAGAAGTTCCTATCCATAGTGATGTTCGTGACTGGAAGAGCGTGTTAACAGATCAGGAGCGCAATCTTCTGACTAACATTTTTCGGTTTTTTACTCAATCTGATATTGAAGTTGGGGGGTGCTATACCAGTTATTATCTTCAGATTTTTCAACCCACTGAGGTGAAAATGATGCTTGTTTCTTTTGCTAACATGGAAACAGTTCATATTGCTGCTTATGCGTATCTTTTGGACAGTCTTGGGATTCCAGAGATAGAATATGAGGCATTTTTTCAGTACAAGGAAATGAAAAACAAGTGGGATTATATGAAGCGGTTTAAAAACAAGGCCACACTGAAAGACTTGCTTATTACGTTGGTTGTTTATGCTGCTTTTGTTGAAGGGTTGCAGTTGTTTGCTTCGTTTTCTATGCTGTTGAATTTTCCTCGATTTAATAAAATGAAGGGAATGGGACAGATTGTTACTTGGTCTGTTCGAGATGAGACACTGCATGTGCATTCTTTGCTTAAGTTATTTTATTCTATTTTGCAAGAACATCCAGGGATTTGGACTGATTCTGTAAAAGCAGAAGTAGAGCTTATCGGAAGAACTATGGTTTCTCATGAAGAAGCGTTCATTGATCTTGCATTTGAACAGGGGCCAGTTGAAGGATTGACTCCAGAAATGGTTAAAGGGTACATACATTATATTGCAGATCGTAGATTTGAACAGCTGCTTATGAATCCAGTGTATCATGTAAAGAAAAATCCTTTAGAGTGGATTGATCCTTTGCTTAGCGGAATTGAGTACACGAATTTTTTTGAAAATCGTGCCACCGAGTACGCAAAAAGTGCAACTCAAGGAACTTGGGAAGAAGTATTTGCAAGGTTAGATCGAGACAATGCCAATCAAAACGTTAATCAAAAGATTCAGGGATAATCATTTAAAAAATTAAGTATTAAGTGATGTTGTACACATTTTTTGATGTAAAGTTGCTTGGAAAAATACCAGAAATTCTAAAATTCTAAATCGTGATAAAGGGGGAGTTTTTTTGAAAATTCCTGCTTTTTCACGAAATGGAAGGGGTGTCTTATTTTTTTCTGTCTTTTTAAAAAAAATTTTGCTACCCTTGTTTTGTTGTTTTTTTAATAAGGCAAACATAAAGTGGATACCTCTTGTCGATTCCATAAAATGGAAAAAAGTGAACATTTAAAGCAGCGTTGGTGGGAATATTTTCGTTACGATCAAGAAGATAAGGTAAAAGAAACGTACACGATTATTATGCCTCCCCCTAACGTTACAGGGTCGTTGCATTTGGGGCATGCTTTATCTTCTACTCAGCAAGATATTTTGATACGCTTCCATAAAGCTTTAGGAAAGAATGTATTGTGGCTTCCTGGTACGGATCATGCTGGGATTGCGACTCAAATGATGGTGGAAAGAGCCTTAGAAAAAGAAGGAAAAAACAGAAAAGCTTTGGGACGAGAGGTATTCTTGCATCATATGTGGCAATGGAAAGAAGAACATGAAGGGAATATTTTAGACCAAATGAAACGTATGGGGTTTGCAGCAGATTGGGGGCGATTAACCTTTACTTTAGACGAAGGAGTATCTTATGCAACCCGAGAAGCGTTTATCCGTCTTTACAAAAAAGGAAAAATATATAAAGCAAAGCGTTTAGTCAGTTGGGATCCGGTATTACGCACTGCTCTTTCCGATTTGGAAGTGGAAAACATTCAAGAAGCAGGAACGCTTTGGACACTTTCCTATGATATAGAAGGGGGGGGGGAAATTCATGTTGCAACCACAAGACCAGAAACCTTATTAGGGGATACAGGGATTGCAGTGCATCCTGAAGATACAAGATATAAGGAATATATCGGGAAAAAGGCTTATGTTCCCATAGTTTATCGTTGGGTTCCCATTGTTGCAGATGAAGCTGTAGATGTTGAAAAGGGCACTGGAGCTGTTAAAATTACGCCGGCTCATGATTTTTTGGATTTTTCTATTGCCCAGCGGCACAATTTGCCTTGCATAGATATATTTGATGAAGAGGGGCGTTTAAACGATACTGTTCCCAAAGAGTTTTGCACTCTAGATTCTTTGGAGGCTCGGAACTTGATTTTAGAAAAATTAGGAAAAAAAGTAATCAGCTGGTCGTCGATACAGCACAGCGTTCCTTATAGTCAACGTTCTGGGGCAGTTATTCAGCCTCGTTTAACAGAACAGTGGTTTTTGGATACTGCTCAGATGGCAAAATGTGCTTTGGATATTGTAAAAAATGGGGAATGTCAGTTTTTTCCAAAAGAGTGGGAAAGAACTTATGAGGAATGGTTAAAAAACATTCAACCTTGGTGTATTTCTCGTCAGCTTTGGTGGGGACATCAAATTCCTGCGTGGTACGATGAAAAGGGGAGTATTTTTGTAGCGCATACCAAAGAAGAAGCAGAGCTTTTGGCAAAGACTCAAGGCAGCTCTGGAGCACTAAAACAAGAAGAAGACGTATTAGATACGTGGTTTTCTTCTGGAATTTGGCCTTTTTCCACACTAGGATGGCCAGAAAAGGATTCTCCTTTATTTACCGCGTGTTACCCCACAAACGTTCTTGTAACGGGATTTGATATTATTTTCTTTTGGGTGGCAAGAATGATGATGTTAGGACTTGAATTAACTAAGGCTCCTCCCTTTAAGCATATCAGCATTCATCCTTTGGTATGTGATGAAAAGGGGAAAAAGATGTCAAAAACCAAGGGAAACGTGATTAATCCTATGGAATTGGCCAATCAGTATGGGGTGGACGCATTGCGGTTTGCTTTAACATTGGTGTCCACGCCGTCTTCTTATACAGCTTTTGGGGTAAAGCATGTTGAGCAAGCTAGAAATTTTATTACTAAGTTAAAAAATGTAGGGCGTTTTATGGAATTAAATCGTATTCATGGGCGATTTGATTTACCAGAAAAAATTTCTCAAGATATGAATCGTTGGGTAATCATACGCATAACGGATCTGGGGGAGCGCGTAAAAAAATCTCTTCATTCTTATAGTTTTCATGAAGCCGCTTCTTTGATTTACACGAACATTTGGGCAGTTGTGTGCGATTGGTATATTGAATGGGCCAAAGACACACTAAAGCACGCAAGCAAGGAAGATATTCAAGAAGTTCATCATGTCATGGGGTGGGGGATAAACACAATGTTGATAATTTTACACCCCTTTATTCCTTTTACTTCTCAAACATTGTGGGAAATAATAAACCCGACAGAAGCAAGTGGCGCTTGGCAACAAGATTGGCCAACTTTACAAGAATTTCAGTTTTGTTCTCCTCCGGTTGAGTGTATTCAAGAGATTATAACGAGTATTCGCCGTTTAAGAGCAGAATTTAAAATTTCATTTATTTGTCCCATAGAGCTGCACATCTATACAGGGGGGGATAGGGAAATTTTGACTCATCACAAAAATTTTATAGAACGAATAACGCATACTGTGTGTAAAATTTTTGATGGTCATCCTCCCTGTTCCAGTAAGGGGCTAAGCGTGCATTTAGGTGAAGTAACGGTAATTTTTTTACTTCAACATTTATTGGATATAGAAAAAGAGTTAGAGCGTCTTGAAAAGAATTATTTAAAAATAAAAACTCAGCTTGACGAGTGGGAAAATCGTCTTTCTTGTCAAGAGTTTTGCACAAAAGCTTTGCCGAATGTTGTTCATTCTCTTGAAGAGAGATGTAAACAAAATAAAATAATACTTAATCGCATAGAGCAAGATCTTTTGATGCTAAAAGCTGTAGATAACTCTTTATAAATCTTTATAGAAAAAACGACAGACAGGCTGAACGATACCAGTGAAAACAATGGTATGTGAAAAAGTTAAGGTTATTTTGTCGTTTTTTTGTTTTGTTGTGATAAGTGGTGCTGGTTTTTAACGAAAGTTTAAAAAAATCCATTTAGGTGAGAAAGCGAAAAAAACTCATAGATCAACAGCGTTTTTTAGAAAAAAGTTTCACTCATTATACTTCTTCGTAAACTATCATTTAGCTAACTCCATAGGTATAAACAGTTGAAATAAGATTAACTTTACGTTTAATTATGAATCGGCTACAATAATCATCTACGGCTAAATCTACATAAAATGAATATAGGTATCGTGGAAGAGAGTTTCTATACTTCATCCAAGAGGAGTGTGCTGAAGTGCCTTTTCCTGTACTCATTTTGTGTTCGATGGGATTGATGTCTGGTGAATAAGGCAAAAAAATAGAGAAGAGTGTGTCCTGAAGCTTTCAAGGCCCATAGCATGTCTTGGTTTTCGGGAAAAGCTGCATTGTCCATGACCCACACTGCTTTTCAGGAAGTTTGGGGATCAAATCTTGCAGCATCCACGCGTTGAACCCCAAGATATTTATAGTTGTTTCAAACAGACTCCCATTCAAAAGAACGCCGTCCAAAAGTGCACGAATGACATTCGGTCGCCCCTATAGCCCATAAGTGTTGAAAGTGGTAGAGATAGATATTATGAGTATAAAATTTTAATTTTATAATGATGTATTGATATATGGTTAGAGAGACTAGGAAAACTTTACGATGTCAATAGATATAATAATAAAATCAC
>NZ_ARPM03000167.1 GCF_000388175.3 Holospora undulata HU1
TTCAAGCTGGGATTTTATTGAAGGTGGAGCGTTCATCTTGTGGATCAGCGCAGGATGCTGAACCTTTCGCTTATCGATCATACTAAGTACGAAGGTTCATTTGCATTAAACATTGTTGTTTATTTTTAATAAAATAGCCTGTCTTTCGGATCTTTTAAACTACCTGAAAAAAAAGTGAGGGGGAGTATGGTTAAATTTAAAGAAAAAAATCTGATTTTTACAATATACTTTCAAGCTTTTACTAATCCCATAAGCCGCTGAAAATTTTTTCCACACAAAAATAAACAAAAAATTTATATATTTTTTATATAATAAAATTGTAGAATAAACAATAAAAATAAAATGTTTAATAAAAAACTATTTGTATTTATTTCATCTATTGTTGGGTTTGGAGCAAATGCCGTAACTTCTTCCCCTACTCAACATCCGCCAGTAACGCTGGTATCCTCTGCACCAAATCTAAACAATAACAATCGTGCGCCCCATCATCAATCTTTGGCTTCAACTCCTGCATCTACACAACGCACTCCCTTGAAAACTGGAAGCTCTGCCTCTTCATTCCCTCCAGTGTCACCAACGGCAGGAAACTCCACACCTTCATTCCCTCCAGTGTCACCAACGGCAGGAAACTCCACACCTTCATTCCCTCCAGTGTCACCAACGGCAGGAAACTCCACACCTTCATTCCCTCCAGTGTCACTAACGACAGGAAACTCCACACCTTCATTCCCTCCAGTGTCACTAACGACAGGGAACCCTATGTCTTCATTCCCTCCAGCACCGCCAACAACAGAAGGGTTTACCCCCTCATTTCCAACGCCACCTGCCACAACGCCTCCTTCGGCTCCTCAAGTAACACAACCACACCCCTATATCTCGCGCAGATAAATATTTCAATGGTCTAATAAATTGATTAGCTCATTAAACTCTAGCCACGCCTCTTTGAATAATCGGTTTTCTAGTAATCTTAAGTACCGTCAGTGCGTTCGTTTAAAATACGAACACTGGCAACCAAAATCTAGAAAGTATTAAGAGTAAAAAATATCTTAATTTTTAAAAGAGATTTTTCGTAATTTTCTCACTTTGTCCAATCTCTATTATATCCTATCCCCCTACAATTAACCTTCTAAGCTAAACAGAAGATAATCCTAGATATTCTTCAACCACTTCACGATCTTGAAAAGCTATTCTATCGCTTCCTATCCACTGAAACGCTTCATGCCCCTTTCCTGCTATTAAAATTATGTGATCTTGCTTCATACTAGAGATCCCTGCCCTTATCGCCGCAGAACGACAACGAATACGCTGCGCCAAAGGACACCCTTTTTGAATATCGTCTAAAATTTTTTCCGGATCCTCAAACCTAGGATTGTCATCTGTAAGAATGACCCAATCTGCGTTATCTTTAGCAATTTTTCCCATCTTTTCACGTTTTCCTGTATCACGCTCCCCTCCGCAACCAAAAATAACTCCTAATTTTTTTGGATTTAACGCCCTTAATGCTTTTAAAACTTGGTAAAGCCCATCAGGCGTGTGCGCATAATCTATATAGATTCCCCCCCCCGCAGGTCCATCACTCACCCTTTCCAACCGTCCAGGGGGTGCACTTATATGTCCAGAAGAAATCGCTTCAAAAGCATCATCTAAACTTCCCCCCAACAAATAAAAAGCTCCCAAAGATGCGACTAAATTTTCACATTGGAATGAACCGATCCACGGAACTGTTCCATTCCACACATACCCATCAATACGAATAGACACCTTAGTATGGTGATAATGCTGCTTGTGAATTGTGCACTGCCCCCACAAAGATGTCTTATTCCCTAAACCGTATCGCAGTAAAGGACAAGCCGATTTTAAAGAATAATCTAAAATGTTTTCAAAATTCTTTTGAGATAAGGAATCATTAGATTCTCTCCCCTTTTCCAAAATTTTTCTGTACTGAAATACCTTGTCATTTACAAGCCAAGCTTTACAACACAATTTTCCAAGGGAAGCTTTAGCTTGCCAGTAGTCCTGCATTGTTTTGTGATAATCCAAGTGGTCTTGAGAAAAACTCGTCCAAATTCCAACATCTACTGCATCTTGAGGGACTCGATTCTGATGCAACCCATGACTGCTTGCTTCGTAGGCAAAGCACCCAACCCCTTGTTGCGCGCTTTTATGCAATGCACAGGAAAGTGTTAAATAATCCGCTGTGTTGATATTAGAGGTAGGAAAATCGATATGTAAAGATCCCTGCGTTCCCAACGTTCCCATAGAAACCCAAGACTTCTTTGAAGTTTGCCATAGTTGCGATAGAAAAAAAACCGTAGAAGTTTTTCCATTAGTCCCAGTAACTGCACATTTCAAAGATGGGCGACACGGATAAAATAACCGGCCCAAAATGTGTACCGTATTTTTTGGAAGATTTTGAAAAATACATATCTGCCCTGGCTGATCAGAATTTTCAAAGTATCGGTATTCATTCCCCCACGCTAAAACAACCCTGGTTCCTTTTTTCCAGGCCATGTAAGTAACATCTTTTGCTGTATAACGAATACTAGGAATCGCTAAAAACAGAACATCAGGCCCCGAACGATCTGAATGCATGGATATATCGGAAAATTTTCCATAAATATTCCCTAAATCTACCCCAAGAGCATTAGATACCTCTTGAAGTGTAATCAAGCAGAAACCTCTTTTGGAGTTTGAGTACACAAGGATAGCGCATGAATGCAACTTTCTGTTTCCCACTCCAAAGCACTATACACCTGACGGTGCCTTTGCAAAAAAGGAACATCTTGAAAAAAATCTGTAATAATGTGTACATAAAAATGTTGGTCATCTCCGCGTATATCAGTAACCTTGATGCACGCCCCAGGAAATGCCTGAGCTAATTTTTCTTGAATCCAAGACATATTTTTATGACAAGAAGCAACAGTCTCGCTCATTTTTTCTTTTCTCTCTCTTTTTTTTCCAATCCCAAAATATCATACGACAATAACGACGCTAATTCTATTCAAAACATTTTTTTGAAAAATCTCTACATTCCAATGAAGCAAAAATATTTGATCCTAAAACGACCCCCCTCATTTTTATTGCTTACAAACATTCATGAGCGCTCTCTTTTATTTGAAACGGAAGCACCTGAGAGCGACTTGGCCCTTCTAACCCAATGCCCAACCGCGCTGCAATACTGCGATAATGTAAATTAGGAGGATATACTGCATTAGTGATATTTTCTCCCCCTAAAATCATGCTGCTATCTAAATCTAAAACTGAAAAAGATTCGGGAGAAAAATCACCACACAACAAAAAAGGAGTATCTGAACTGTAATTAAACCCACATCCTAACTGAAGTTTTAGCTCCATCAACTGAAATCTCATCCCAATGCATATCCCTTTTATAGAATCTACTATTCGAAGAATAATATTGTGAAGCTCATCAAGATCTTGCATTTCCAAAATAGAAAATGCCATAAGGTGAGTTTCGTTCAACAAACGACCAGAATTTATATGAACATATTCTATGATAGGACGAGAAAACACATGATCAGGAGCCACATCAAATTCTTTAGCCAAAATTGAAGAAGGCATGCAAATAACCCGCACGTAAAAATCCAATGGAAGCGTAGAGTGCATCAAAGATTGACGCATGTTAAGCATACGAATAAAATGTGTTGGTATATTAAGCTGCTGCAATTTGGAAAAGAAAAAACCAGAAACCCTGTGATTAATTACTCCTTTTCCTGGAAGCTCCATCTCTTTCCCAGAAATAGGGCAGGAAATAATATCCGTAAAGTAGTGAAAGCACTCTGTTTCTTTAGAAGAAGCGTAGACAATACGTCCGGGATTTTGACTAATAATTTTTTTTTCCATACACTCTTCTGTATAAACAAATGGCACGCTACTTAATTTTACACTTTTTGAAAAAATAATCAATACCAGAAAAATTAAACGTTTGCAAAATAATTATTAAATAAAACTACTAATTATAAAAAAAATAATAGCGTTTATCCAAGAAATAATTCCCCCTATTCTAAAAAATTCATAAATGTATTGGGGAAGGCGTTATTTTTTACTTTCATATAATTTGTCATATACTGTGGTAATTCCCTTGTAAGCAGTGAAAAAGTCTGTTATTTTAATAGAAGAAAGGTGATAGCAACTCAAAGAATCAAGTTTCGATCTTACTAAAGTTAGGATTGGAGTTTTAGATTCTGCATTGGTTAAAGAGAGTTTAGAATTAATGCATGTTTTTAATGTTTTTGACGGACTCTTAGTAGCAGTTATGATTTTTTCTGGATTTTTAGGATTTTTTCGAGGATTCGTGAAAGAAACGTTAAGCTTACTTGCTTGGGGGGGCTCTGGAGTGCTGTCCTGGAAGTATCATGAGTGTGTTTGTCCTTTTTTAAGCAAATGGATAACCTCCCCATCTTTGCTAAAGGGAGCATGTTATTTGACGGTTTTTTTGGGAACACTTATCTTTTTTTTGTGCATTGTTCAGTGGATAGCCTTAAAAATTCGCTCTAGCGTTGTATCTAGTGTAGATGCATCTTTGGGAATCGTGTTCGGATTGTGTCGAGGAATTGTGCTCATTTTAGGAAGCTACACGTGTTCTTTGTTTTTGGTTGCCCCCGGACAACAACCTGAAATCATCCAGACTTCAAAAAGTGAAAAGTGGCTAAATCACGGCGCTGTTATCTTATCTCCTTTTCTTCCCGAAAAATTAAAAAATTCTAATTTTTCTCAAAGCATTAAACTAATATTACAAAATATTAAAGAAGTAAACATATTGACGGAATCTTTGTCTCCTTCTAGAGAGCCTCCCGCTTCCTTAGAACCTTTGTCTCCGAAAAACGCTGATGCATCTGTTACTCCATAAAATATTTTGAGATTTAAGAGTGGATTTGCTATACTAGTTTAACTTATTTGTAATTTTTTTATCAAGATGACTACTTCAAGATTTTCTTTTATCTTTTCGTCTTGTTTTTTAGTGTGCAGCACTTGTGTTGCTGCTGTCCTATCTCCTATGGAAGTTGTATTGCACCGGTTAGAAGAATTAGAAAATCGTTGCAAGGTTTTAGAAGATCATTGCTTAAATTTACAACAGTCTTTAGATACATTGCGCGCTCAAAAAGATGACGGAAAAGCTTTTTCTGAATATGAAGAAAAAACCGACTCTCAATCGTTTTCAGTTCCTCCTTTGCATTTTTCTTCAGAGAATAAAACACTTCAAGATGTCACCCGTCATCTTAAAAAAGGCGAAACAGATCAAGCAATCACAGTTTTAGAGCACTTTATTCATCAAAAAAACCACCCATTAAAAGCACAAGCTTTGTACTACAAGGGGTTAATTTTCATGCATCAAAAAAAATACGATCAAGCAGAAACTTTATTTTCTACGGCATATCTCTATCTTAAAGGCCAAACTTTTTCTTCAAAATTATGTACAAAAGAAGAGCAAGAAAAAAGGAAATTATTTCCTATACAAATTTTACTTAAATCTGCAGAATGTTTACACCATTTAGGAAAAAAAAGTGAAGCAACCTTCGTGTGCGAAGAAATCAAAAGACATCTGATAAAAATTCCAAAACATCATCACGCAAAAATTATAAAAAAACTGAATGCAATAACCCAGACTCAAAAAAAGTCAAGCAAAAATAAATGAAAATAAAAACTTTTCCTTCATCTTTGGCTAAAGCACGCAAAAACTACTAAGCCAAACGATTATAAGGAACTAGGCCCGACAGGACTCGAACCTGTGCAACGCCGTTATGAGCGGCGGGTTCTGACCACTAAACTACAGGCCCTTTGTTACAATATACCACATTATTTTAAAAAAAAAAGATCCCCTCTGCAAAAAGTCAAAAAATTTCGGAAATCCCCATTGAAAAATAAAATTTTTATTTTTTTTAATTTTAAAAGAATAAGTAAAAATTAATAGCGTTGAGAACAACTCTACCTTTGCTATTGATTCGAACTAATTCAATGAAATTTTTCCATAAAAACCTTCTTCATTTTTTATTTGCTCTAGCCTTTTACTTACTACCTCTTCAGAAAAAGAAAAGAAATCTAAATCGTCCACGAACTCTTCTTTGAAAAGCACAGAAAGATTACACTCTTCTTCATTTTTTATTTGCTCTAGTCTTTTACTTACTACCTCTTCAGAAAAAGAAAAGAAATCTAAATCGTCCACGAACTCTTCTTTGAAAAGCACAGAAAGATTACACTCTTCTTCATTTTTTATTTGCTCAATTTTTAATCGTTCAAATCTTACATTTTGCTTTTCTAGTGTTTTTTCCCCCTTAGGCAGAGAAACCAAAATGGGCCCTTCGCAAGATCTGCACAATTCATCATCCTCTTGTTCGAATTTATTATTTTGTTTTTCTATTTTTTCTGATTCTTCAAATAAAAAAGTAGGAAAAACTATTTCAGAAAAGAAAACCTGAGTGTTTGCTCTTAAAGTATCCCTGCATTCAAATCGAGCCTTTTGCTCTTCTAATTTTTCTGATAAAAAAGGCGAGAAAAAATTTTCAGAAAAACAAATTTCACTTTCTTTTTTTGAATCATCTGAAATGCTAGGCTCAGAAAGGGGTAACAAAATTTCTTCGGAAGACTGAAGAGCTCTGTGATCAGATTGAACGTCAGAACAATCTAAAGGTAGCAATAGAGAATTTTCGTTTTCAAAACTAAAGCTAGACAAACTATCGTTTTTTCCGAACAAAAAATCTTTTGAAAAAAAGCAACAAAATCCGAAAAAAACATATTTAGAAAAAAGAATAAGCTTCAAACCATACCTCTTAAAATAAAATTAATTTTTGCTTAATAAAGATAAGCGAACATACAGTAAAAGTCAATAAAAACTTTAACATTTTAAATTCTCTGATTCCATTAATAACTACTAAAAAATAATACTACAAAAATAAGAAGCTTTTAACTAAAGATCTTTTTTTTAGAAATTGGTAAAGGAAGTCTTTTAAAAGTCTCTAAAAATGATTGTGTAAAATTTGTGAATGTTAAGATCGCTTTAAAAGCGGTTTTGTTGGGGGGAAGCGGCACAAATGTAAAAACTGTGAAAAAAATTTCAAGAGGTGTGCCCGAGAAAGACAAGCTACAAGCCCTCGTTTTATACGTAAGCGGTCTTTCAATGAAGCGAATTGCTCAGCTTTTTGGTGTCAGCGCCACCGCTGTTTTGAAGTGGGCGGGCACCTTATAATCAAGGATATGCGCCAAAATTGAGCTATACCCAGAAGACAACGGTATTGTCATGGAAGTCGATGAATTTTAGCATTATTTAAAAAAAGAAGCAAAAATTTGGATTTTTAAAGCTTGGATTTTTAAAGTCTAGAATCATGCTGGAAAACGGATTATCGATTGGGAATTTGGTGATCGCTTGAGTCAAACATTCAAGCGACTTTTTGAACGATTAAAAAAATAGAAAATTTTATTTTATTGCGCAGATCAGCGCAGATCATTAGGCAGGTTTTAACAAAATTATAGTAATTTAGTTTAAATTAGATATTTTGAAGAACCACGGAATAGCATCAAACAGAGCGTTGAAATTTAGTTATATTGTCCACCTCTTCATATTAGTCCGGAATTTCTCTATTAGATTCAAATCAGGAGAGTAAGAAGATACAAAAATTATACTGCACTTTACGGATCCTATTCATTCTCTACTTCTCTTGGATATGAAAAGAAGCATTGTCCATATAACACCTTGGCCAGGCTTTAGTTCCTTGATCAGAAAAAATTCTACCTAAGCTTGGAATACTATGTGTCGCAAGATCCGTTAAACCCCATTAGTACTATCGGCGTGTTATTAACCAAACCGGCAATAGTATTTGTTCTTTGATCCCACTCTTTTTGCCAACCAACTTTTCACTTTTTCTGCCCCAGTTTTTGTCTTTGCACATAGCCTATCAATGCCGTTTTTATCAATATATACAAGATTTGGAACGCTATATCTTTGATCGATTCTTGATACTGACTTCGCCTTTCTTGGCTTGCTTCTAAGTGCGAAAAGTCTTTTTTTTAAGCTATAGCCTAATCTTTTTAACCAGTAACTGATTGTGCCCCCAAATTTTTGAGCAGCTTTTTTCAAGATCATATCTTGGTTTTGTTTCATGAACTTTTCAAGCTTCTCTAACTCAATCTTTTTTTCTGAGCCACCACACCTCTTAGGAAAATAACTGCCTTCTTTTCTGTATTTTCTATACCAATTTTCTATCCCACCTTCCTATCGCTGATACTCTTATTTTAATGGTTGCGATGCTTCAATATGCCCACTCACCTCATCTAAATATTTATTATCTTTTGTCTTAAATCGTTGCTGTAGCTCTTTGTCATTTTCCTTTACGTTTTAAGAAAAAAAATTACACCTAATTCAACCTAAATTACTATATTCCAATCAACCGCCTCTTTCAGGGAAAATATTAAACGTTTTTAATTGAACAAAATAACGGTCAACACCGCCATTGGTTTGCAAGATTTCGCCCCCCCCTTTCAAACACACGATCTCTTGAAATGCTAGAGGCAACACTGCGTATTTTTTCGGCACTTCACGTTAATAAAACTTTGAAAATTAATCATGCTATCTTTTGTTAAAAGTCTCAAGCAAAAAACCATAGCGTTTCCTAAATATCATTAAAAAAAAATTGAACGGTTAAATTATTAATATGAATAACCAGCTAATTGGAATTGGTTAATACTTCTAGATAATTTTTAATCTTTTTCTTCACCCTATAAGGATTTCTCTTTTTCCAGAATGATTAGGAGCAGAAATAATTCCATCTTTTTCCATCTGCTCTATTATACGGGCGGCGCGATTATATCCGATTTGTAATTGACGTTGGATATAACTCGTAGAAACCTTTCTATCTTGACGCACAATAGCAACAGCTTTTTGATACAATGCATCGTGTTGAGAAGGTAAATCACATGTTATCGTATCATCCTCTTGAATTTCCATATTAATGTATTCCGGCACGCCTCTTGTTTTTAAAAAATTTACAATTTTCTCAATTTCCTCATCGCTTACGAAAGGACCATGTATGCGCATAACACGTCCTGCAGAAGCCATGTACAACATATCTCCTTGACCTAAAAGACTTTCTGCTCCTTGCTCTCCTAAAATAGTGCGGCTATCAATTTTTGAACTGACCTGAAAACTAAGTCGAGTTGGAAAATTAGCTTTAATTGTACCGGTAATCACGTCCACCGATGGGCGCTGTGTTGCCATAATTAAGTGGATCCCTGCGGCACGCGCCATTTGTGCCAATCTTTGAATCAAGACTTCTAGCTCTTTTCCCGCCACCAACATCAAATCCGCCATTTCATCAACGATAATAACGATATACGGAAGGAATTCTGTATCAAAAACTTGTTGCTGAAAACAGGGACGATTTTCAGCATCAAACCCCAATTGAACCTCTCTCATCAGAGGTTGATTCTCTTTTCTTGCTTCTTGAACCTTTTGATTATACCCTGTAATATTTCTTACCCCTAATTGAGACATTTTTCTATACCGAAGCTCCATTTCCTGGACCGCCCATTTTAGTGCCTCTAGTGCTTTTTTATGATCCGTAATAACTGGAGCAATCAAATGTGGAATCTCATCATAAACTGTAAGATCAATAATCTTTGGATCAATGAGCAACAATTTACATTGTTTTGGAGAAAGTCTATACAATAAAGATAGAATCATACTGCTGATCCCTACAGATTTTCCTGAACCCGTTGTGCCTGCCACTAGCAAATGCGGCATCCTGGCCAAATCTACAATAACAGGTTGCCCTGCTATGTCTTGCCCCAGTGCCAGCCCTAGCTGTCCTTGAAAATCTGTATACAAAGGACTGTTTAACAAATCATGAAGATAAACCATATGACGGTGCACGTTAGATAACTCAATCCCCATTAAATTTTTTCCAGGAATTAACGCTACCCGAGCAGAAAGTACACTCATAGAGCGCGCAATATCATCAGATAAGCTAATAATACGAGAAGATTTAACACCCGGCGCAGGCTCTAAATCGTACAACGTAACCACCGGGCCCGGCCTTGCGTTAACTATTTTTCCCTTTATTCCAAATTCTTCTAAAACTACTTGTAATCGATCTATAGCGCTTTGAGTAATTTCTGTTTTAATCCCCCCTTTTCCTGGATTTCGCGTCAAAAGCTCTAAGGGGGGCAACGCAGTATCTGGATTGTTAAGGTAGACATTATTCTTACCTATTTCTTCTTTCGTATTCGAAGAGCGAAAAATTTTAGATTTTTTCTGAACCAATGGCACACAGTCTACCTCAGCTTTTTGAACAGAAGATTCTGCTTTTTCAAAATTTTGATCTTGAGTATTGCCCCTAAAAAAAGAGAACTTTTTTATATATTTCTTAAGAAAAGAAAATTTTATGAATAACGCTGCAGCACATACAACCGCATAGCCTAAAATTCCCGCTCCAACCCAAAAAGAAACTTTTCCCTCTTTTATCCACGCACCAATACCGCAAGGATATATCCTAAAGGATGCACTAATTTCTTTCCCTAGTAACGCCAAAAAGAAAGAAATAAAAATACTAAATAAAAACCCCCACCTTACCCAAAACCAGAAAGAAGTACTTAGCGCAATACTAACAAAAATTCCAAACCCTGAAAAAACCCAAATCCAGGCTCCCAAACCAAAAAACTGAAAAAACAAGTCAGCAACACAGGCACCCCAAATCCCCATTAAATTGTCTGGAACACCTCGAACACAAACATTCCAACTGGGATCATGAGGTGAATAAGATAAAAAACTTACTAACAAAAAAAAATCAAAAGCAAGAATTAACAAAGCAATCCCGTCTTTTAGTGCGCGCATAAAAGTGGAAAAAAAACTTGAAATTTTCCAAAACGCCATAAAACGATACTATGTACTCGATTATAAATCTGAAGAAACTTTTAATTTTTTCATAAGAGCGCGCTTTAATGGATGAAGCTCTTCATGAAGGCGACGTCTAGTCTTTTTCTGAAGATAAGCATCCAACCCTCCATATTTATCTAAAGTGCGCAACCCGCGGGCAGAAACCATAAACATTACTGTCTTCCCTAATATCTTACTTTTTAAACGAATTTTTCTTGCATTAGGTAAGAAAAAATGATTTGTCTTATTATTGGCATGACTTACTAAGTTTCCTCTAAGCGCTTTTTTACCTGTAATAACACAACACCTTGACATAATAACAACTCAAAAAACCTTGGTAGTTAAGGATAAACTAGATTTTTCTTATATGCAAGACCCCGAGATCAGAAAAGGCTATTTTATTTTAGTGAATCCATTAATCCAGAAAAACACCTTCTATTTTTTTGTTTGCGCAAAGCAAACACATATCTTAACCTGAATTTTTTATTAATAAAAAACACTTTTTTGTAACTGTTCACAAAAAAAGTCAGCCACAGGAAATCAAAGTATGACGCAACGTACCATCAATTAATCCCAAAAGCGACTGAGGAGACAAAATAGAAAATACACAAATCTTCTTTTGAAATTCTTGCGCCAGCGTAAAAGCAGTAAAATCCATAACCTTCCATCTGTTTTGTATAGCTTGAGTATAAGTAATACAAGACAAAAAGCGTGCATCTTTATGGTACTTGGGGTCTGCATCATACACCCCTTCTACCGAACTTCCCTTCAAAATCACTGAACAATCTATTTCACAGGCTCGTAACACACTAGTGGTATCTGTCGTAACATGACCTATTCCACTTCCCCCAACACAAATAACGACTTTTTCGTTACTTAATGCAAAACGCGCAACACGGGGGTCGTACGCTTCACCTATACCACTGCATACACCGCAAGATAAAAGACAACTGGGCACCCCAAGATGTTCTAACATTTCGTGCAGCGCAAGCCCATTCATCCCAGTTGCCAGCATACCAATACGATCTGCAGTGCTGCGATGACACCAGGATGCATTTCCGCCTCGAAAAAAATTTCCTCCTCCCACCACGATTGTCCATCGATATTGAGATAATTTTTTAATCTGCAAACAGATTGATTTTAAAGTCTCGGGAACAATCCCCCCACTCTCTCCTGTAGAAGTTCTTCCTAAAACCTCCCCTGAAAGCTTTAATAAGAGGCGTTCTCCCGGTTGAAACATCAAGCATCAGCCCCCAAAACAAATCTCAGAAAGCTGGAAATACGAATAGATTTTCCGTGCTCTTTTTCTAGCTCTTGAATCTGAACTTTCACAGAACGAGAAAGATCTTTTACGAATTTTTGTTCTTCCAAAACCGTTTCCTCCAAAAAGCTCTTAACACGTCCACTAATCATTTTCTCAATGATCGGCGCAGGCTTATTGCTGTCTTTTAATTGATCTCGATAAATGGATTCCTCTCTTGCAATATCCTCTTTTGGAACGTCATCAACAGATTTATACAGTGGAGATGATGCAACAACATGCATCGCTATACCTTCTCCCAAAGGTTTCAAAATCTCCTCGGGCAGTTCAGAATCTAACGCAACCAAAGCCCCAATAGGCCCCATATTTGGACACGATTCCCAGTGCACATAAGAACACACAACCCCTGGATTAGTTTCTAAGACGCCCAACCTTGAACATCGAATATGCTCTCCCAATACGCCACTTTGCTCAAGAATCCGCTCTTGCACATTCAACGCTTCATGTGCTAAAAACGCTTCAAGAGAAGCAACTTGGTGATCTGCAACGTCTTTTAACAAAGCCGTAACAAACTCTTGAAACCTTTCATTTCGAGCAACAAAATCCGTTTCACAATTCAATTCCAAAAGAGCACCAAAACCACCTTTTGCATAAGAAGTAATCAACCCTTTGGCAGTTTTGCGATCTTGCTTCTTTACAGCCTTAGCAATACCTTCTTTTCTTAGCCATAACTTTGCTTCCTCGATATCACCTTTGCAGGCTTCTAACGCCTTGTGACAATCAGAAACTCCAGCGCCTGTTTCTGCGCGTAACTGTTTTACTGTATTTATATTAGTGCTCATGCCATGCTCCTAACGAAAAGTTGTTTATTTTTTTTGAGATAGGGAATTTTGTGAAGGGGGAGGAACCTGTTCTTCGACCTTAGGAACCAAAACTTCAGACTCCACTTGCTTAAACCGCTCAGTTAGCTGTGTCAACAATTGCTCATCAAATCCAGGCTTTCCAACCCGCGCGGATTTCAAAGACTTTCCAGATTTTTCCATTTCAGACTGTAATCCCGCCAGTACAGCATCACAAACCCTTGAGCAATACAATTCTACCGCACCAGAAGAATCATCATTTCCAGGAACAATATAGTCAATCCCTTCAGGATCTGCGTTAGTGTCTACAATAGCTACGATGGGAATGTTAAGCTTTTGAGCTTCTTTCACCGCGATACGCTCTTCTACAACGTCTACAACAAAAATAACATCGGGCAGAGCACCCATTTCTTTTATGCCACCAAGCTTTCTTTCCAGACCATCTCGTAACCGCGTTAACTGAAGTTGCTCTTTTTTTACATAATTAACAATTTCTGGAGACGCCAATTTTTCTTCTAACTCTTTCAAGCGCCTAATAGAAGCAGAAACAGTTTTCCAATTGGTAAGCATTCCCCCTGTCCAGCGATGATCAACATAATATTGGCCGCATTTTTGTGCGTAAGTTTTTATCAACTCTCTGGCATGAGGCTTTGTCCCCACAAATAGAATTCTTCCCCCCTGTTCTGCAATAGTGTAAATCGCCATAAGGGCTCGCTCAAAAAGTGCACGAGTCTTTACAAGATCAATAATATGAACACCATCATGTTTTTTATAAATGTAAGGCGCCATCTTAGGATTTCCGCGACAAGCTTTATGCCCTAAATACACAGATCGCTGAATTAAATCTTGAGGACATAATGCCTCAGGTTTATACGTCATTTCTACTTCCTCTTCCAGTTACACCCAAAACAAAGCTTCGTACGAAACCGCACACTGGAAATACGTGCTTTGCTGTAGAGATTACCACCACATTACATACTTATTGTATCAAAAACTTATAATTTTTCAACACATTGCCCCAAAATAAAATACGTTCTAGTGCCTATTTCTTAATACAACAAAAAATGCTTTAAAAAAAATCGAAGATTGTAACAAAAGATAGCATGATTAAAATACAAATTGTTACCTCCAGTATTTCAAGTTATCGTGTGTTTGCAAGGAATTTTCGACGAAATTTTACAAACCAATGACGGTGTGGAGCGTTATTTTATTCAAGAGAAAATGTTTTATCTTTTCCCCGAAAGAGGCGTTTACTTGGAATAATTTTATTAAAACTTTCCAATAACTCTCTGCAATAAAATAAAATTTTTCATTTTTTTAATCGTTCAAAAAGTCGTTTGAATGTTTGACCCGAGTGATCACCAAATTCCCAATCGATGAGCCCAGCACGATCATAGACTTTAGAAATCCAAGCTTTAGAAATCCAAGCTTTAAAAATCCAATTTTTTTGCTTCTTTTTTTAAATAACGCCAAAATTCATCGACTTCCTTAAAAATACCTTTGCCTTTTGGGAAGGGGGTAACTTTGGCGCGCAGCCTTGATCCTAAGGTGCCCGCCCCCTTCAAAACAGAGGTGGCGCTGACACTAAAATGCTGAGCAATTCGGTTCATTGAAAGGCCGCTTGCGTATAAAACGAAGGCTTTGAGCTTGTATTTCTCGGGCACACCTCGTGAAATTTTTCCCACATTTTTAGAACCTATATTAATGATTTGCTAGCCTTCTTAATAGGATCATGGAATGGGCTGTAATTATGTTTTCAGCAGTCGCTAGGGCAATTTCATAATCTTTAGATACCCTTTGCAAATGATTTAGCCATGCAAATGTTCTTTCGACAATCCAACGCTTTGAAAGTATGGTCTATCCTTGAGATATACGCTTTGAGATTGCTATAGTTTTATTCAATAGAGTTCTCACAAATTCCTCCATGGGTTTTCTATATCCAGTATCTGCACACACTCCTTTTAAATG
>NZ_ARPM03000166.1 GCF_000388175.3 Holospora undulata HU1
AACGCAACACGATCTTCTTCTGTCAGAAATCTTTGCACAAGAAAAATTATTAAACTTGTAAACAATTTCATTCAGCATGAGTATAAAATGAGGGCTTTCAGCTTGTCTTTCTTGGGCACACCTCGTGAAATTTTTTCCACATTTTTTATCATTTGTACCGCTTTCCCCCTCGAAAAAAACTACTTTTAAAGCACTCCGAACATTCACAAAATTTACATATAATCATTTTTAGAGACTTTTAAAAGACTTCCTTTACCAATTCTAACAAAAAAGATCTTTTAGTTAAAAGCTTCCATTTTCTATGTCCCTTGTACTTATTTATCTCGTAAGAGAAGTGAGAGAATTCTGAGCCTCCCAAAGTTTTTTATACAGTCCGTTTTGTTGAAGCAAAAGGTGATGAGGTCCTGTTTGAACGATCTTCCCATTATTAAACACAAAAAGACGGTCTATAAGTGTTACAACCTTTAAGCGATGCGCAATAACAATAGAGGTCTTATTTTTCATTAATTCGTGCAATGCTAACTGAATACTTTGCTCTGTAAGCGCGTCTTGCTGAGCAGTGACCTCATCAAGGATCAAAAGAGGAGAGTTTCTTAAAAAGGCTTTTGCAATGCTTAGACGCTGTTTTTCCCCTCCAGAAAGGGGAGCCCCCTGATCTTCTAAAAGTGTTTGATAGCCATTAGGAAGTCCTTGAATGCGGTCAAAAATTCCCGCTTGCTTACAAGCATAGTTCACACGTTCCAAGGTAGCATTTTCACTTCCATAAATTAAGTTCTCCCAAATCGTGCGACGAAAGAATTGTGGATTTTGGGAAATAAAAGTAATGTTTTGATAAAAAAATTGAAGATTCATATCATTAATAGGGATGTCATTGACTAAAATTTTTCCTGAATGGGCAGGGTAAAGTCCTAACATCAGTTGAACAAAGGATGTTTTTCCAGCGCCAGAATATCCCACAAGCCCAACTTTTTCTCCAGCATTGATGGTAAGGCAAAGATTTTCAAATAAAGAGACCTCTTGAGAATAAGAAAAGGTGACATGATCAAAACGCACAGAGGGAGGGTGCTGAAAAATAACGGCTTTTACATTTTTTTGTCCTTTTTCAGGAAAGTTTTGAATAAATTTTGGTGGTACATAAAACATTTCCAGTACTTGTTTCATACGCCCTAAATGTTGAGCGATACGACTGAATTCAAAACTACTTTCCCATAATACATGTGAAATTCCAAGATTAAGATTCATAACTACGGCCAAATCCCCTATAGAAATTTTTCCTTTTTTAAAGCGATGAAAAGCAACGTATAGTGTTACCGTCAGTGTTATAACGTAAAGTAAAGACAAACACAGATGTAAAAAAAAATATGCCCATTGCAATTGTCTTTCTGATTTTTCTCCTTTTTTACAGTTTTGCTGTAAATAGTTTTCTTCTTTTTCTTCACTGGTATATATTTTTACTGTAAAAACATTTAACACAGAATCAGAAATCACTCCTAAAATTTGATTCCCATACTGAGCAAAATTCGCAGACCGTTGAATTAAATAGGGAACCATTACTAAATTTCCAGTAATAAAAAGAACTGCCCAAAAAAAAGTGATTAGCGCAAAAATTTTATCTTTTTGGCTCAAAAGGATTAAACTCAGCGTAAGCGCGATTAAAGGAGCAAGAACTTTCCAACAGAACATTTCTAATAGCTCTGGAATAACTTTTGGTAAATCAGAGATTTTTCCTGAAATTTTTCCAGGAAGTTCCTCTTTAAGTGCGGAATAGGGCATATTAAAAACTCCCTGCAGCCCCAAACCTGCCAAGCGAGATCGTAATTTTGGAACCATGCGAATGCCTATCATATAGTTAAAAAGACGATACGAGAAAAGAACCATTAGTAGTGCAGAAAAAAAAATGAGCACCGGGCCCAGCACCTCTTGATAGCTAACACGAGGATGAAGGCAATCTAAAAATTTCCCAATAGCATAAGGAATCAAAGACAACTCTGCTGCCCAAAGCAATGGACACAAAATTAGAAATAAAGCACACCAAGGTGTATATAGGCAACATTTCCATAAAAAACTGACGAGTTGACAAAACGCTACACGGGACGTACAGACAGGTTCTTGCATAACGCACTAATTAAAAAAAGCTTATTTACAATTATGATTGATGCAGGTTTAAAATCAAGGAGGGTTAAAAAGACATTAATACGCATCTAAGGTTCGTCCTCAATTAAGTTAATTTTTTCTGTATTTTTTAAGAATGCGTTTTGGGATGATCTGTGGGGTAGGGTAAAGGATCTTTTTCTTGAAAAACAAGGGGACAGCCTAAGACAATCACCTGTTTGTGGAGGGGGGGGTACCACTATCTGCACAAGAATCCCCTGGAGGGATTTAGCTTTTTGTATTTTCAAACCACTAGGCCCGTTGGAGTCAAAAAGGTTTATGGAAAAGCGTTTTTAAAATCCTTATCCAGTACAGCAACCAAAAGCACGCGATGAGCATTATGCGCGCCAATCAACACAGAGCTTGCGCTAAAAAAAGACGGAAAGCCAGACCATTAGAGCGATAAGATCCATGTAATCTGCGATGCCCAAGGCAATATCTCATCGTTAATCCTATCAATTTTTACTTGACAAAAGGTAAGGAACACGATCCTTCTGTACGGGGAGTGATAGATCCATCTCGTGAAGACTGATAAAGTGCTTTTCGATAAACATATGCGAAAAAAACTCAAAAGAAAAGAGCCGTGCCCCCTGGAGCATTATGAAAAATATCTTTACTAAATTCCGTCATTTGATCGAGAATTTTTTTCTAAACTTAAAGCAATACCGCACCATTGCCACACGCTATGATAAAAGGTTTGTAAACTTTTTTAGCGCCATTCGCTTGGCTTCAATTGTCCTTTGGCTTACGTTGAGTACACAGCCTATT
>NZ_ARPM03000165.1 GCF_000388175.3 Holospora undulata HU1
CTCGGGTCAAACATTCAAACGACTTTTTGAACGATTAAAAAAATGGAAAATTTTATTTTATTGCGCAGATCGTTGGGCAGATTTTAATAAAATTATTCCAAGCCCCCGCCTCTTTCAGGGAAAAGATAAACCGTTTTCCATTGAACATAAATAACGCTCCACACCGCCATTGTTTTGCAAGATTTCTTCCCCCTTACAAACACACGATCTCTTGAAATACTGGAGGTAATACTGCATATTTTTGCGGTACTTCACGTTAATAAAACTTTGAAAATTAATCACGCTATCTTTGGTTAAAAGTCTCAAAAATTGGCCAAACTAAGCACATACGTAGAACGACTAACAGTTTTATTTATGAATTATTTGAAATTTATTTAACATGACTTTTTTATACATTCTCAGATATACTACTGTATTTGTATTGATTTTTTCTAAATTTTTACACTTAACCCTTGAAGCATTCGTACGAATATTTTATGTTGAAGCGAATCTAATCCTTTTAATTTTCGAAAATGCATACGTATTGCTGTGGGACGCAAAAATGGCTTTTCTGAAGAACCGTTTGATAACGATTCTAGACTGTAAAGTTGATCTTTATCTGACCCAAGAACATCAATGCGCTCTACCAATTGGTTTCCTGTAAAAAATTGTCCTTGGGCGTAACTATCTTGAGGTGTCACATGATCGTATGCAAAATATTGAGATCCTTCTTTTCCTTCTTTTTTTTCTGGGTCTTGATACCATTGGGGTGAATAGTTTTCAGCATAAGCACAAGAAGGAAAGGAGTGATCAAAAGCTTTGGAATTTTCTGAAGAAAAAAAAGCACTGGAATGAAGCCCCGACACCACAATAGTAATAGTACACGTTCCTTGCTCTGCAATTAATGTATATTGAGTGACTTTTCCGCTAAAAATACAATTTTTTGGGTACTCAATACAAACCTGATGATCTAAATTAATTCCTCCTAAACTATCAAGGGTTCCTTTGAGTTCCAAATGACAGCACCGCGCTGCCTTTAACCATATTTTGTAAGCCCGTTGAAGAGCAAAGTCAAAAGCTTTTTTCCCAGAACACGTTAAGAAAAATGAGCTTTGTATCGCAGAAAAAAGTAACTGCGTATGCTCATCATGAAGCTTCCAATGAAGTTTTTCATTAAATACAAAGGAATGATGATCGCATAAACACTCAAAAATTTTTTGTCCAAATCTTACACAGTCTCCCTTTTTATATGCTCGGTTTGGACTCCATCCGTCGATAGCTTGAGCGCTAGTAATGGCTCCTAAGTTCCAGTGCAGTTCTGTTGATTCTCCAGGAACACTGGACGTCCATAAGGTTTGAATGTTTTCTTTACGCTTTTGCTTGAGGTTCCAAAACAACCATAAACTTCCGTCGAAAACATGTCTTTGTACGATACGATCGGAAGTTGAAAGTTTTAAAAACTCACTTTTTCTCTGATTAAATATTAATTCACTATGCACAACGCGATATCCAGAGTTCCCCAAAAGAGTTCCAGGTTTTGGCCATATTTTTTTTAGGCTGTCTGGTGTGTATGTTGCAACATTTTTATTAGGAAAAGTTCTTTCAATCCAGGGAAATACATCAATCATTCCCTGAACTTGCTGAATCCATTGGGCACTTAATGAAATTTTAACTTGAGAAATTCCAGGATTTTGACGGTACTGAGTAATATGAATATCCCCTTTTGCTTGAAATATATTTTCAGAATTCGTAATATGAGAAATTTTACACTTTCCAGAAACTGGACACCAATAAGGAATAAGCAGCTGATCTGCCAGTACACTTTCTGGACGCATATCTTGATCATCAAAAAAATAATTGCAAAATGTTTCTTTAGCGCGAAAATTCTGAGCAAGACAATTCCAGGAATTATGGTCTTGCACCGCTTTTAGATGAACAACAGTTATCCCATTTTCTTGGTGGATTTGATCTACGCATCCTTTAAATAAACATCGCGCATTTTGTTGATTTTTAGGCATCCAACTTAATACTCCGTAAGCTTTCACCGGAGTATCTAGAGGAAGATGTAAAATCAATTCCCCAGGCTTTTCTTCTTCTTGCCTGAAAGATAAAAAGATAATGTTCCTATCAATCTTTCCATGCTCAGAAAAAGAAAAAGCTTCATTTTCATGGGAAAGCCAAAAAAAATATACCATTGCTTTTCTCCATTATTCTGTAATCCAAAAACTATTCACCGGGATAGTCCAAAGTGTGGAATGGTTTTGTTTTCCTTCTTTATATGATCGGGAAGGCAAATCCAAATAAATTTTTACTTTTTTCATTTCTTCATTACACGGATAAGAAAATATAATATGATCGAAGCTAAAATTACAAAGTTTTTGATGAATAGAACGATCTAGTTCTACAGAATAACAATTATTTAATAAATTAACTTCTATGAGATACCATGCTTTTCCCCTAAAAAATTCGTGAACTGATTTTAAAGATAAAAGAATGTAGGGGGGGGATGCTAGAAAATCAGGAAAAAATACTGGAATTTTAAATAAGGCCAGCTGTTGCTGCATATAGAAAAGAAAATTTTGTTGAAAATTCAAAGATATTTCATGTTGATCTGAAGGCATATCCTATCACCATAATCGATAGGACCGTTGCCCTGCTGCAAGCCACGGTTCTAAACTTTTACTTAATCCTTTTGGATCTCCACCATTTTCGCACAAATGTTTAACCGTGTTCATAATAACTTGTCGAAACACAATGGGAACAGCCTCAAAGGTATTTCCGTATCCTGCTTCGTATTCTACCGTAATCGATGGACTTTTCCATTGAAAAGGAACAATAACTTCCTCAATACCACAAGAATTTTTTTCTAATGTGTACTGAGAGGGCTCTAATAATTTTCCTTTTTTTTCTACCTTTGTAAGTCGAACAAACGGACTGCGACTAAGCGGTATTCGATTGTTTCTGCTGATAACCTGAATAGCTTGAGTCAAAAACGCTTGATTCAAGCGCATTTCTAACCACTGTACGGCCACGTTAATCCAATTATCTAGCGTTGCTTGAGAAGGGTAGCTTCCCAATGGAAGTAAACTTTTTAATACCGTTAAGTCAATAGGGGTCCCTTGATTGGGACGAATTACAATAATCGTCACCGCGCGTCTCCTGATGGTGCTGGTTTAAAAATTTGTGAAAAAGCACTGCCTACGTTATAAGTGCTTTAAATAAATACTTTTTTGAAATTGTTTGATAAGATGTTTTTTAATACCTTATCTAATCTTCTCTTTTAATGACTAATAGATGTATATTTATATTACTGAATATACAATGCAGAAAATGCCTTAGGGTGAATGACGGCTCCGCCAATATACGCCATCATGTATAGCTCTACATGAGGTTTGTAGGTAAAAGGGTCTCGAATTAAACGAATTCCTTCTCTATAAATTCCTTGGTAGCCCCGTTTAAAACTCCCAAACATTAATGGAACACTTGACTTTTCTTGCTCCATAAGATCGGTAACAAAAAATTCATATCCCATCAAAATAGGCTTTTCATGAAGCTTGGTGGGAACCCAAAAAACATAGCCTTGTGAAGTTTTAATACTTCTTGCCCAATGCATTACTTCTTTAGATCCAATCCACACAGAATCTCTTAAAAAATAAGTAGGAACTTTACTCAAAATCGTTGAAAGAATTTTATCTGCTTGTTCATGGCTAGAAGGGAAATCTCCATCTAAAACCGTTTTAGGAATTCCTCCAGATTTTGCTTTAAATACAACACCTTCTGGTTGATGTTTATCAGGATCTCCGTATAAAAATGCATGGTTTTCAGCATCCATCATTTTTAACCGAGCTTCTTCCAATAACCAAGATTCAATATTGACAACTCCTTCTTCCAGTAATGCCTGTGTAACTTTGGGGCGTTGAGACATTGTACATAAGGGGATATGAATTTTTTTTAACGATGAATCAACGTCCTCTAGAGAAGGAGCTTTTAATTTTTCTTCTCCCCAAACAACGGGAACTCCCTGTTTTTCGTCTAAAATAATATCAAGGGCCCTTCCTTTTTTTACTTCTACCATTGTGGGTAATTTTCGAAGCAAAGAATCTTCAATTAAATTAGAATACAACGTCTCTATCATGGATTTTGGCATCAAAAATCCACCTTCTGAGTCAGTGACATGATTTAGTGCCTTGCTTTCCATGCGCCGTAATGCTTGGGTATTTCCGCTGCACACATAAGATAAAAATGCATTTTTGTGTTGCAGTGCTTGAGAATCAGTGGAAGGCATATCAAGGATAGGGCGGCGATTTACGGTATTTTGCATCTGTAACATTGTGACCTGAGCTTGATCCATTACATGCTGAAGCCTTTGTAATTTATCTTCCTGAACCCCATCAAAAGGAAGTTTGTCTTCCAAAGCTTTTAACCTTTCATCATTAACTTCTTTAAATGCTTCAAATGCTTGACCTAATTCGTTTAATGCGGATTGTAATGTATTTTCAATAGACATAGTATCCCCCTAATTAAAATTAAACAAAGTTAATTAAATAAAAAAATGTATTTTTAAAAGTTAAAAAGTTAAAAGTTTGTATAAAAAGTTAAGCGATGTAAAGCATGCTGAAGCTTTTTTGTTGCTGTTTGGCAACTTAAGGGAGACGCACTTTTTATTTCTTCTACTCGTGCGCCTGCATTACAAGGAAACTGTACCAGAGAAATTTCTTTTAAAAAAATTTCAGTAATCTTTCTAGTGTTTTGAATAAAATAAGATTTTTGAACAAAAAATCCTATAGATATACCTCTTTTTTCTTGACAAATACTTTGAATCACTTCTTTTGTTTTTAGAAAATCTTGAATTAATTTTCCTCGAAGAAATAATCCCTTAGAGTCTTCTTTTAGCTCTAAACAAACTCCTATGGGCTCTTCCATGTCATGTTCCCAGTAAATATGAGGAAATCTTCGTTTTTTTGTTTTCCATGTCCATAAGGTTTTTTGGAAAGCACCGGGAATTATTTGATCTCCTGCAGCATCTTTAATATAGGTGCTTGCATATCCGGAAAATAATCCTTGGTAATTCTTTGTGCAAAAAGGTACTGCTGCGCTCCATGATTCATTCATCTATTCCTAATTCCCTATCTATTAGTTTGAGTTTTGCGTCATTTCAAGTCATCTTTAGGCTGCGGCCAATACATCCCCATCCGGTAAAGGAGCAAATCCCATAATTTTCCTTTTTTCATTAATAGTTAAAAATTCAGCATTATTTGTACGTTCCCATAATGCTTCTCGTTTAACAGACAGAGCATCAATTTCGTCTTTTGAATAAGTTAATTCCACATTTTGATCAAGAATGCCCAGTAACTTTTGATAGGTAGAAAGAATTAGGTTGACCATGGGAATTAACGTTTCTTCCCACATATGGACCCGTGCTTCTTTATAGTTTGCAAATCGCTCATCTCCTGGAATACCAATACATGTTGGCGGAATACCAAACAGCTGGGCAATTCCTCTTGCTGCTTCTCCTTGGCCTTCTAAAAAAGCCATTTCTTGAGGAGAAAATCCTGTTTTTTCCCATCGAAGCCCGTTACTTAAAACCATAATACGTCCTGCATTATCTTTTCCTGCATACAAATTTTCTAAATCAGTTCTAAGTTGAGCTTTTTGGTCTTCTGTCATCTCGTATTGAGAATCTACCGTTAATATACCACTTGGAGTTCCTCCTCGCTTTAGAACAGATAAATTGTGTTCTAAAGCTTGATTTCGAAATTGAATTAAAGGCATTGCCGCTGTTAGAGGGCTTTGTCCCCAATGACTTTCGAAAGGATTAAATAAACTTACGTGAACAATACAAGATCGTCCCGTAAGCCGATCAATAGAAACTTGATGCGTAGTATTTCCAATACGGTATTCGTAATTTTCTGGAACGCCTTGATCGTTGCAAATTATTCGTACTCTATCAGGACGCAAAACGTACAACTCTCCATACCCTTGAAGATCTCCAACGTATTCAATAAATGCATTTCCCGAAAGTAACAAGTGGGATACGACCATTTCTGTAAACGCCTCATAGCTTTGAAAAGGGTTTGGATTGTTTAAAAGAGAAAGAATAGGATGGTGCAAAATCTTATTTTCCAATGTTTTTTGTTTTAAAAAAATTTTTACTGAAGCAATGCTTCTAGCAATAAGCGTAATACAGCGGTAAACGATAGGATTATTTTGATACCCTATTGTTGCCATTTCTTCAAACGTTTGTTCCAATATTGAACAAGGATACCCTGAAGTTAAAAACGATGCAGAAACCGTTTTTTTCTCTAAAGACTTTTTTTTAAAAAATTTCATAACACTCCTTATTGGTTTTGTCTTATTTTATTAAAGACAATGAAGCGTATGTTTATTGGATAACATACATTATTCTTCGGTTGCAACTTTTTTATACTTTGCTAACATTTTAGGGTTAGAAATCCAAGGTTTTATTGTTTTTACAAATATCCTATATAAGGGATAGTTGTTGTAGTAAGGAAGCGATAATGTGTGGAAAACTAAAAAAGAAGATATTCTCCTTGAACTTTTATCGTTTTTTCTTCTGTGGAAAACTCTAGGAAAATTTGGGGATACTTTTGTGAAAAAATAAAAAATTAAAAAAAAAATAATATACACAAAGTTATCCACAGTTTTTTCATTAAAAGACCATTTACATCCTTTGTGGTATAAAAAAAGAACAAATTTTTTTATCAAGTGCTATTTTGAAAAATTCAAGTTTTCATTTAAGTATGATCTTACTGCCGGCATTAACGAATGGATTTTTATGGGCATCTCGGTCTTTTGTTTTTGCTCAACACTATAAAATGGCGCTTTGGACTTGTGGATTTTCTTGCATATGGTGCGGATATTGGATGATTTTTTCTTCTGTACTTACCTGCAATAGCTTTTTTATTTTTTTATACCTATTTTTTATGATACATCTGATGGTTCATAAAAAAAAAATTATAAAAGAAAGAAAAAAATTTCCTTTAGGAATGATGTTCGTTCAGTATATTTTTATTACGGGGATAAAAATTACGCCATCTTTTTATCTTCAGTGGACTTTAATTTGTGCTACCTATCTAAGTTTAATTTATGGAACAGATATTAAAAAATATCATTTTTTAGGCATCGCACTTCCGTGTTCAGGATTTTCTAGAGAAATATCAAGCTTAGTGTGCGAAGGAATGTACAATTTTGGTTCTTATTGTCTGTTAAAATCAAAGCGCTTTAATTGGAGAATCTCATCAGAACACTACCAATGGATCCAATGGATTTCTGGAATTGTATATATATTGGCCCCCCCCCCTTGTTCTTGGAAGCATGGAGTTATTCAGAAAGGGACAAGTCTATTCTTTTTAGGAATACTATTTTTTAAAAATCAGTATGTATACGCTAGATTTTTAATTCATATACTTAGCATTCAATGGATGGGATTTTTTAATACGTCAGTTTCTTTTAAACTTGCCTATCTTGGGTGTACACAGTGGGCACACTATGTTATCTATCATGATCAAGAAAGTTCTACAACTAAAAATTTTGCCCAAATAGGGAGTGGAATTCTTTTTGGAAGTTTGGTCAGCACAGGGGTATGGGGAATAGTGTATGGCGTTAAACACCATACACACGTATACGTATGTTATGGACAATTTGTTTTTTATGTCCTGTGTTGCCTTATGTACGGCCAATCGATATACTCAAAATTACGCAGTCGAAAATACAACACGCATACAGAAATAGAAGTGTATGCGATTTTCACAGGGGTATTAATTTGGAATATGTTCAACGGGTTGTATTTGGGAAAGATCAGTCTTTTTTAGGAAAAAAAGAGAATTTAGATGGTTCTTGTTACAAAAAGGGGGTTCAGGCAGAGCAAAAAGTTTTAGAGTATTTTTTATCCCAAGGATACAAATCTATTTATCAAAGGCTTCGCACCCCTTTTGGGGAGTTAGATCTGGTATGCTCTAAGAAGTCTGTCATGGTTTTTGTAGAAGTCAAGTACAGAAAGGCATTAATAGATGCGCGTTGGGCGCTGTGTTTGCGGCAAAAAAGACGAAACTTTTATGCTTCTCAATGGCTGATCAATCAGATGAATTTATCTTATGATACGTACTTGATGTGCGTTGCTATGGTAAGTAATTGGTGTATGGAATGCTATTTCAATGCCTGTTTGGAAGGTTATGATACGACATAAGTGCGGTGTACGTTCGATATTTTTTTGCATTGAAATATTATGGCGTTTTATTTTTGTCTTAATTTTTTTAAGTGGAGTGTTTGCAGTTGGTGCTCGGTATTATGTTTCAACCCCTCGTTCATTAAATTGGGCGTTGGTTGTGTTGAAAAGGGCAGGGTATCCAGTTTGTGCAAAGGAAAGCACTATAGAATGGAAATGGAAAGAATCTCCACGTATTACGTTTTCTAATTTGCAGTGGAAAGACAATCAAATTGCTATTTCTGCTGTTCAAGCGTGTTTTGAATTACGACTTTTATCAGCTCGTCCTTTGTACGGAATTTGGTTAAAAAATGTTCACATTGACTACAGTCAACAAAAAAAAGCAAATACAAATTTATTATCTTTGTACAGTTCTGCAGCTTTTCTTCTTCAAAAGATTTTTTTTGTAGAAAAATGCTTTGTTACGCAAGGAGTTTCAATCTTTAAGGATGGAATATTTCAAACACGGATGGAATCATTTTTTTGGACACCTGAACGATTGCACAAAAAAATTTCTGGAGAAATAGAAGCGCCTTTAGGAAAAATTCATTGGTCTTATATTCCCATTAAGCGATATCTGCACGCAAAACTTGTAAACGGCACAGGGTATTTTCTAAACCAACTGGAATATCCTGGAAAAGTTGAACATCCTATGTTTATAGAACTTTTTTTTAATGAGCTTGAGACAAGTATTAAAGTTTTTTGGGATAAGAAAAAATTTTTTGTAGAGGGGAAAAAGCGCTTTTTGCAAAAAGGAGAACTTTCTGGAAGATTAAATGCTCAACACTGCAGTTTAAAAGGAACTGTAGGGATGGAAAATATTATTGTCTTTCTTAAAGGAGAGTATAATAATGACTGGACCTTAAAGTGGAAAAGTTTAGGATCACTAAAAGTGGAAGCTTTATCATTTTGGTGGAATCAAAACTGGGGGAGCAACGCAAAACATTGGGTAGATCTTCATTTTAAGTCTGGTACGGTAGAAAATTTAAAAGGAAGAATTTCTGGAACACAAGACACAGTACACAATCTTAACGGAAGCTTTTTTTTGAAAAAAGGATATCTTGACGTTGTTCCAGGAATTCCGGCAGTAAGTGATTTATATTCAAGAGGAGAATTCAATATACATGAGTTTAATTTTTACGTAGAAAAAGCCTTTTTTTCCAAGCAACAAATCAAATCAGGACAGGTTCGTATACAAGATCTTTCTAAGGACTCTAAGCTAATATTGGCGCTAAGATTAGAAGGTTCTGTACCAGATGTATTAAAAATTTTAGATTGCAAACGCCTTAATATTACAAAATCGCTTCCCATTCAAAATGCAAAAGGAAAAGCGTACACGCATTTAAGAATGAGATTTCCTCTTTTGTTAGATTTGCGATTGCAAGATATCATTTTGGACTACGAAAGCGGCCTTGAAGAAACTCAGTTCAAAGCAAAAGCTCTAGGAGTCTTTCTACCTTACAAAGAAGGGTTGATCAGTATCAAAGGGACTCAGCATGATATTTCTATCGATGGAAAAGGAAAGATGAATAATAATCCTGTGTTATGGACTTGGAAAGGAATTTTTAAAAATTCTCAACAGCACAAATTTACTATGGATGTTTGGGTAGATCCTTGTTTATGGATTCCCAAATGGATTCATCCTTGTTTTGAGAAAAAATTATTACCAATCCATCTAGAGTATTTTCCTGGGAAAGGAAAAATGATATCTCGCATTGAAGGGAAGGATGTGGATATAAGAATTCCTTGGATTTTGTGGAAAAAATCTCCCCAATCTCCTTTAACAGTAGTATGTGAGTTTTTAGAAAAAAAGAAAGAATTAACTTTTCATACAAAAGGCAGCATAGATGGAAAAGGAAAATTTATTTTAAATGAAGGGATAAAGGGGGAGGTTCAATTTCACATACCAGGGACGGTAAATGGTTCTATAAAACTTCAAAAAAATCTTCAAAAAATAAAACTTTTTTGCAAATATTTGGATCTTTCTTCTGTGAAATTAGATGGGGTAGACAAAACTTTTGAAAAATTTCCAAAAATACAAGCAAAGCAACGTAAAATAAAAGCAGATCTTAATATTAAGACCCTAAAAATAGACAAGACAACTCAATTAGAAGGGGTACGAGGTACTTTAAGTTGGATGCAGCCTGAGGGGTCCTTTTCCACGTTAGACATAGATGATTATCATTGGTTAAAAAGTGAGGCACGGTGTCTAATTCGTAGTGAAAAAGCAACCAGTGCAGTTCATTTTTCCACCACACCTAATAAAAATCACTCATCAATACGATTAACGCTTAAAGGACTTTCCGGGATATTTCGGTTACTAGGGATAAAAATTATTTCAAATTCTGGAGAATCTGGGGAATATATAGGAAAACAAACTCCCGATGGAGCCTATAGAGGAGAAATAGTATGCCAAGACGTATCAACTCAGGGACTGAGGTTAGCAAAAATATTGAGTTTGCTTTCTCCCAGTGCGTTGACGGAATTGTTACACACTTCTTTAGATTTTTCCGAGATTTCTGTAAAATGTTTTTATAAAAAAGGAGTGCTACAGTTAAACAAAGGCATTGCTAGAGGACTCAATTTAGGAGCTTTCTTACAGGGAAATATTAATTTTAGAAAAAAAACGCTATTTTTAAAGGGCGGGGTAGTTCCTGCCTACTTTTTTAACACATTTTTTTCACATATTCCTGTTATCGGGCATATATTGGGGCAAGAAAAAGGGATAATTTCTAGTCAATTTTTTGTAAAAGGGAGTTTAGAAAATCCGAAATTTTCTGTGAATCCTTTAAGTGTTTTTGAATTAGGAGGACTAAAAATGCTATTTGAATAGGGCGAAATGAGTTTGGCATTTCAAGTTTTTTGCTTTGAATTTTTATAGTATTCATATTATGTAGCTAACCTACAACAATATGACTATGATGAGCTAAACTTTAACGATTTGATTAAAGAGCGATTATTGCCTATTTCCTATTTTCGTAAAAAAGTCCCCTCACGTATCCCAAATCGGATCCAGAAAAACGCTCTGCCTTTTCCCCAAATCTTCTTGATCAATACAAGAAAGAAGTACCATTGATTTCACGGACAAGTCAGGTTTAGCATCCCAACTCCATGGGATCAAGAGCGATGTTATGGCAAGTATCTGGGATCCAAAGGAAGAACTAATGGGGGGGGCTTTGATGGGAAAAAACTTCTTACAATTCCCCTCTTTCAATCAAACATTAGACTTTTTTCGAAAGGATAGGGTGTAAAGAGTGTAGAAAGGAAGTTGAGAGAAGTCATTGAGGTTTGAGATTGGAATTTTTTTGAATAGACCTTTTCGTAAACTATAATAATTTAGGTTGAATAAGGTATTTAAAAAAACCACGAAATAGCGTCGAATAGAGCGTTGAAATTTAGTATATTGCATTCAACCCCCTTCTTCATATTAGCCCAGAACGTCTCTATTGGATTCAAATCAGAAGAGTAAGGAGGTAGAAAAGTTATACTGCATTTTACAGATTCTATTAATTCTTGACTTCTATTGGATTTATGAAAAGAGGCATTATCCATAATAACACCTTGACCAGGCTTTAGTTCCTTGATCAGAAATTTTTCTACCCAAGTCCGTTAAACCCCATTGGTGCTATCGGCGTGTTATTAATCAAACAGGCAATACTATTTGATTTGTTCTTTGATACTATTTCCCACTCTTTTTGCCAACTAACTTTTCACTTTTTTTCCCCAGTTTCTGTAGATTCTTGATACTGACTTCGCTTTTCTTGGCTTGCTTCCAACGAAAAGTCTTTTTTTTAGCTATAAGCCTAATATTTTTAACTAGTAACTGATTGTACCCAAAATGCTTGAGTAGCTTTTTTCAATGTCATATCTTGGGTTTCTTTGATGTACTTTTCAATCTTTTCTAAGTCAATCTTTTTTTCTGAGCCACCACGCTTCTTAGGAAAATATCTGCCTTCTTGTCTGTATTTTCTATGCCAATTTTCTATACCACCTTCCTATCGCTGATACATTTTAAATAGTTGCGATGCTTCAATATACCCGCCCCCCTCATCCAAATATTCTATTACCCTTCGTCTTAAATCGTTGCTGTAGATCTTTGTCATTTTTCTTTTATTTTAATAAAAAAAGTACACCTAATTCACCCTAAATTATTATAGAGGTAAAGAGCCCAAAGAGCGTAATGCTCACTGTTTTTCAAATCACGTAACTTGTGGCGATTAGGTGCTGAATTAAATTCCCAACTTTTGAAATAATAAGATTTTTTATCTGCTACACAATGCAAAACGAGAATAGTAACCAAAATTTTTCATTTCAAAACAGTAAAAGTAAAAAATATATAACGAGAGCATTATCAATATATTCAAAAAACTTAGATGCAAAAACAGAATAATACAAAATACAAATAATAAATAAACCTATCATTAAACAGAGTCTAGGAGAACATTAGTCAGGAATTTTTTAATTATTAATCCTATTATTTTTTCTTAAAATAGGTACCCCAAATCTAAATTATCCTAAGTGCTCAATAAATTAAATAACCAATCACTTTTTTTAATTTCTCCTCTAAAAATTTTTTCAATGATTTCTATAAATTTTAATCTTAGGCGATACTGTTTATTACGCAAAAGGATACCTTTTAAAGATCCTAGGCCTTCTACTAACTGATCGGATAGAGAAAAACAAGTACCAAAGTTTTTACCATAAAGAAAATTTCTAGAATTCTGACTGCTGCAAGTCATAAAAAAATCGCCCATTCCCGCATAAGTCCAAGCACCAGAACTTTCATCTTTCGAAATATGAGAGGAAATCCACTCAACAGCTTGAGAAAAAATTTGACACAGATAAGTTGATTGAGTGTTTTCTCCAGAAGAAACCTGAGCTAAGAGCCCACACCCTAATGCCGCCACATTTTTTAAAGCCCCCCAAGCACTAACAGCACTGGCAGAACCAAAATACTCAATGCGTAAACAAGATTTCGAAAAAAGCTCAAAAATTTCATTGAAGGACCATCGACACCGTGTCGCCAAGGTTACACCGGAAATATCTCGTCTTGCAAGACCAGAAGCAAAATTAGGCCCCCCTAATACAACATTAGGAAGATCGGGAAAAAAATGCTCAGCAACTTCTGTCATCAAATCCCCCGTACTCGATTCTATTCCCTTACAAGTCAAAACAACTATGCGTGGTTGAATAATAGTTGATTTTTTAATAAGCTCAAAACATGACCGAAGTGATTGTGCAGGAACACAAAAAATCCATACTTGTCCACTTTCTGCAGCTTTCTCAACCGAAAGAACAGAAGTATAACAAGAAGAAGTAGGATGAAAAGAAGAATTTTTTCTTCCCCACATAAAAATATTTTTTGATTTTTCAGAACAAATACACGAGGCAAGAGCAGCAGAAAAAACTCCTGCCCCCCAAAACGTTATCCCTTCAGACACGCTTACTTCTTTTTTGGTAAAAAGACATACTTCAGCATGACAGTGGCAGCCATAACAAAAGGACGTACAGTAATAACTGGTCTTTCGTAAGCTATTGCATTAGGATAATAATTAGCATAAGGCAACGGTATTCCTTTGCTCCCTCCGGCATTCAGCGCCATCACACGAACCCCTACAGAAAATCCTGTGGTGATTTGTCGATCAAACCCAAACCCAAAATTAATTCCGTTTATGTTTCCCGTAACATTTTTAACCGTTGCTAACGTAGTAGAATCAAAAGGCTTCTGATGTCGATCTACCTGGAATTCATTTTCATACATTTGATTAAAGCGAGGACCAACAGAAAATTTCGTGTTATTCCAACCAATGATGACATAATAATGATTGGCATTGCTAGCAAATCCAAAAGTAGCACCTATTCCAATACTTCCCCTACTGGCAACACGCATACAATGATCCAACCTGTCAGTTCCTACATCATAAGAACCATCCGAATGTCTTGTGAAACAGGCACGAACTGGAACAACAGCATTCTGAGCACTTTGCGCAGCTCCACCATTTATGAATACTCCCATGGTAAAACTACTCTTTGGAACTTTATAGACATACCCTAATTCTGGGAGAATTGTCATCCCTGGTCCAGCCCAGCCGCTGGGAGTAATATTATTTGTTCCATAAAAAAAGGCATTCTGAGGTTCTGCAAAAAAAACCGCTCCATCATCCAAAAGAGAAGGAGACAAGACATCATCATAGTTTCCAGAAGCGTACAGATCTAACCCCCGAGATCCTTGCAGTCTATTATAAGATTGAGACACCCCAGCACCTAAACCAAAATAAAACCCCGGAGTAAAACAAGGAATAACTTCAGCCGCTTGCGCACTAAACCCAAAAATTAATCCTAATGCTGAAATAATTCTTAATTTCTTTTTCACGATACTACCCAATTATGTTTTCACACCCATATTCTACAAAAAATATTAGATTTGTACTCTCATCGTACTGATATAAAAGACTTTTTTCATTAAAAGTTGCATTCAGGCAACTTTCAACAAAACTTAAAGTTTTTTTCCATTATTTATTATTAATATATATTTTCTCTAAACACCATTTAAAAAGTTCTGGGAAAAACATTCCCCAACATAATCCCTTCCACACATAAAACTGAAGTTTGCTTTGCAATGCAATAGCTCCGATATTTACTCCCAGTCCTGCCTTCCAATTTTGTTGTCTATGTCCGTATAACCAACGTTTAAGACATATGCCAGAATTTAAAGATTCCGGTAAAGCATCTAACCATTTTGAAGCATGCCTTAGTGCTAAATTCATTCCTTGCCCCATTAAAGGATGCATCCACTCTAAAGCGTCTCCCAAAAAAAGCACTAATTCAAAAGTTTCTTCTCTACAGCGCCCAGCGGTCAAAGTATAGTGGCCATCCCATCGTTCTATCCCTAAAATATTCATCTTGCCGTGTAAATTTTGATTTAAGATGGAAAAAAAGTCATCTTTTTGATATGAAATCATCTTCCTTGAAGATCCCATTAAAATACACGCTGCCTGGTTGCAAGAAAAAGGGAGAATTCCAACACACTGATCTTTAAAAAAAACATCCCATACCGTATGCATTTCCCCATCAAATCGAACAACGCCAGAAGATGCTATTTGCTTAAAATCGTAATTCCAAGTTTTTCGATTAAGCTGAGATCGCACCCAAGACGTTTTTCCATCTGCAGCAATGCAAAATTTTCCTTCGTAGCACGCTCCTTCCGCGGTGGTTACGTAAACACAGCGATCATCATTCCAAATTTTTTCTAACCTTGAAGAAAAGACAACAGAAATGCAGGAATAATTTTCTAGATTTTTAATAAGCATTTCCATCAAAACACTTTCTTTTACCATAACGCCCAAACGAGACAATCCCATTTCTCTAGAAGAACATCTTACTTCTTCCGTAAAACCGTTCATGCGTATGGCCGCATCTTGAATAGTCCAAAAATTTTCTAAATCAACAATACCTCGATACGATAACCACTGAACAACATCTTGAGCTACGGCAAAATACCGAGCGCCTTGTTTCCAATATCCCAGGTTTTTTTTTTCTAAAACTATGCATGAAATCCCCCTGCTCCCAAGGCGAATAGCACTTGTTAATCCAACGATTCCACCACCAATTATTAATACTTTTGTAGAGTGTTTCATTTTTTCCTTGAATAAAACGCACTGGTCCGAAAAATTCCATCCAATACACTATCCTCTTGAATGCAATAACTTACCTGATAAGTTTTTAATTCACAATGAAATCATAATTAATAATATTTATGTTTTTAAAATTTGTTAGGAAACCATGCTATTAAAAATAAATATACTTCTTCAAAAATCTATACTCAAAGCTGAATAATTTGATCTTAATAGATGGTCGATGAAACGATTTACGAGTCTTCGGCGTTACTTCAACCTGAGATGATTTTTTCTCAATAGAATTGGGATCAAGAAAAATACAGCCAGAAAAATTACCTTTCCATTTTCTTCTAACGTCTTTTACATACGAGATTTTTCGCGAAAAGGGGCGTTGCCATTCATCTTTACATTATACTAAATCAAACTGAAAGTCGATTGTTGCGCATATTTCATTCTTCGATGGGGGCAGGTTGGGGCTGGAAATAATGCACCTCAATGCCCCCTTTCTTTTGCTGCTTTTTGGGTGTATTTGCTTGTGTTATAAGGTCTTTGATCTAAGATCAGGGGAATGCTAGGCGCCTTTGGATAAGCATCTTTCCGCTGATCAAAAAACGTCTTTAAGGTTTTTAAGGATACCCCCGTAAGGCGCATGTGCAGTCACTCCCATCAGGTTCATGCGTGTAGGCCGTCGTGGAAATGGGGGGGGGCCTGACAGGTGATTTTCGTTGCCATGCTGGCACGCTCGCTATCACCAAACATTCGGCGGTGTTGTCATCACCGTTGAATAAAGGCTTCCTGCTTGGCTGTATTTACGGGCCGTGCTGCTGCCTTTTTAAATGAAAAATTATGGGCGTGCAACGTCTTGCCTTGAATCGCAGCCATAGAGTTCAAGAACACGAGCCGCAAATATCGCTTGCTTTCATATACGTTGTGGCTTTCCAAATGTTCGATAAGTTCTTATGTTTGTGAAAAATTCAGCTTGCTTACAGAGCCCCAGCTTGACACCATTAACTTTTGATCTTCCTTCTCCTCTACGATCGTCAATCAGAAGAGCCTCTAGCAATTTGACGCTCCACTCTGATAACAAAATTGCCTTAATCCTATCTTCTACGCGTCGGTTCGTAACGCAACACGATCTCCTTCTTTCAGAAATCTTTGTATAAGAAACATTATTAAACTTGTAAACAATTTCATTCAGCATGAGTGTATCTACAATGTTTTTAAGAAATATTATTAAGAATTGTACATTTAAAATTACTAAAAGAACCTGTATTCATGAATAAAATAAAGGCTTGAAGGTGTAGAAGAAGAATTATCCAAACGATTTAAAAGAGAGAGCAAGATGTGAAAAATCATCATTTTGATAGCGGCAATTACGGAAATAAAAGCAAATACAACAAAAAAAAGTAATGAGATATTTTATATAATCAAAAGCGGTTGTCAATGGCGCATTCTACCAAAAGATTTTCCACCATATTCGACGGTACATTCGTTTATAGACGATGTAGGATTAAGGGGGTATGGGAAAAAGTAATGCATGAACTTGTTAAGATACGCCGAATCAAGTATGAAAGGAGCAAGAATCCCAGCTATAGCATCATTCACAAAGTGTTAACCCCACAGGTGCCTCAGAAAAAATAGGTATAGATGGGGGAAAAAATACGTAAACGGCATAGTGTTGTTGATACGCAAGACAATCTGCTTCATATCACGGTTCATAAGGCCAATACGCATGACACAGGTGCTGGGTGCAGAGTTTTTAAGGAAGCGGTGCAAAAATCATCATACATTAAAGGGAGTGTGTGCAGATGCTGGATATAGAAAATCCATGAAGGAATTAGTGAAAACTAATTGAATAAAACTATAGCACTCTCAGAGTGTATAGCAATCTCAGAGTATATATCTCAAAGATAGGCTATACTTGCCAAAGCGTTGGATTGTCGAAAGAACGCATGGCTAAATCATTTTCGAAGGGTATCTAAAAATTATGAAATTTCTATAGCGACTGCTGAAAACATGAGTATGATAGCCCATTCCATGATCCCATTAAGAATGGTTAGCTGAATCATTAATACAGGTTATAAGATCCGGACTGATAATGGTGCTCAATTTACCTATGCGCTTCTAGCTGAGCATCTTTGTCCCAAAAACA
>NZ_ARPM03000164.1 GCF_000388175.3 Holospora undulata HU1
ACGTCTTGCCTTGAATCGTCTACGCAATGCTTCAAGAACATATCACTCACTTTCATGTACGTGGTGGCTTTCAAAATGTGCGATAGAAATCTTTTCGTAAGAAAAATTATAAACACATAAAATTAAACTTTTAAACAATTTCATTCAGCATAAGTATAAAAAAATCTCAATCATTCGATCCAGAAAAAAGATCTACGTTTTTCCAAAAAATTGAAGAATTGAAAAAGAAAGATAAGCAGATAGGTTAAGTGATGAAAGTGGTTTTGCTCATGATATGCCAAGAACGCATGGACACTCTGATGGCAAGCGATGTGATGGCTCTTATGACTGGGGGGGGAACAAATCCCATAGGCGCTTTAATTGGCAAAGCTATAATTGTAATTGGGTTGATATCTGGCTTACAAAGGGGGGTACATCTTGGGTGCAGCAGATTTTATTACCAAACCTTCCAAAAGAAGACGCTAATGTTATATAATGCCACTTTCCATAAAGGGAAAGCTATGCAAAAGATGCTAGAAGATGCAGGGCATAGTTTGCTTTATTTTCCTCCTTACTCTCTGGATCTCAATCCTATTGAGAAAAAATGGACCTAAGCAAAAGATGCTAGAAGATGCAGGGCATAGTTTGCTTTATTTTCCTCCTTACTCTCTGGATCTCAATCCTATTGAGAAAAAATGGACCTAAGCAAAACATATAAGAAGAACTTTAACTTGCTCAATTGATCGTCTTGTTTTAATTTTTTCTCTTGTAATCTTTTTGTACTGATTTAGATATATTTACGCAGCTGGCCTAGAAACACAAAAAAAGAGTAAAAAACACCCAAATTAAAACAAAAGGTATTTTAAACTCTTACTTTTTAATTTTCTAAAAACTGCTTAAATCTATTTATTTAGCACCAAACATATAAGTCATCGTTATTAAGAAAAGATTATTGCTTGTTCTAAGCGAAGGAGTCCCAAGAGCCTCAAATCTACTGGGAAGAATTTCGGAAATTCTATTCCAATTTGTTTTTTTTGAGAAATGATGTTGATATTCCATCCCCACCGAAATACGTTGCGTTAAGGCGTACCTTGCTCCAAGCGCCACCATTGGTCCACAAATCGTTTTAGATAATCCACCGGAAGATTTTCCTGAATCGTTAATGCAACACAACTTTTGTTTTTGAATATACAATCCAGGTCCTGCAAAAATCTGCATTCTATTAGTGATAAGATAGCCAAATTCAAAAATAAAAGACGTACACCACTTGTTCTTTAAAACAAATACAGTGCTATTTTCAGGCACAGAAATGTCAACGCCGTTTATAAGAGCTCTAACTCCCCCTTGATTCAAAACCATTTGAAAAGGATTTACCGTATCATACTTTATCCTGGCAGAAGAACCATTAGATCCAAATATCCAACGAACTCCGACTGTATACGCTCCCATTTTTTTTTGAGCTAACACTCCAAGATTCCAAGAAAACCCAGAGCGATTCTTTATTTCGCTTGACGAAGAAAAGTCTACAAAGTCACGAGATTCATTCTCTAAAAACAAATCTAACGAACGTATAGAATTAAACCTTCTTCCCGCTGTTAACAATCTAATTCCTTCAATTTTTTCGCAAACAAGATCTTCCATCAGCTCAGAGTCCGCTTCTTGTGCTTTCACCCCCGCCTTAGAAACTCCAAGCCCGAAAGTAACGCCTATTCCAGACTGAAACATGGAACAATTTTTATTTTCTTCTGTTGCTTTTACGGTCGATCCCGCTAAAAGAAAAGCAACCATTAATTTAAAACATTTTTTCATTGTCTATACTGCTTGTTAAACACATTTAAAATTATTTCATAAAATTAAAAATTTTATTAAAAATACGAAAAAAATATTAATTATTTTTTGATAGAGTTTTTTTAGCAACTTTTAAATTTATTTTTTTGAAAATTTCATAAAAAAAATAAAAATATTTTTTTAATAAAAAAAAGAAATATTTTTAATAATTAAAATAAAGCACCACAATGCACATTTTTGTTGAAATTAAGAAAATATAAAAAATATATTGACTTTTTGTTGTTTTTTTTTAATAAGATTTTACATTTAAAATATCTTTTAACAGTAAAGTTCTCACAATTAAGCTATGTCCGCCATTTTACATTTTCCCATAACAATAAAATGCTTCGATGTAATATAATCTTTCTTATACCAGTATCAGTAATAAATAAAGAAATTTTATAATTTTTCATAATTATTGAATCCGACATTTTGTAGCCACGTAACATTAATTAAGGTAATCGCTGTCCGCTTTAAGCCCATCTTCCCAGCATTTTACCTAAAGAGTCGATTGTTTTTTTGGGATTTTTATGTATAAATAACAGAATGTTGAAGAAGAATATCACAATGGGGGAGGAAATTAGGCGCGTGGATTTACGCTTCTTTTCTTTTTTTTGCATGGCCATTTTCACAGGAATCCTTTGTGGTGTGGGGTGCACTTCTAAAAGAAATCCTGCAACTGAAAAAATTTTTATTGTGGCAACCTGTGCAGATTATCCCCCCTTTGAGTACTACACTCAAGAGAAGGATTTAGAAGGGTTCGATATTGAACTGATCCAGTTAGTTGCAAAAAATTTAAAAAAGCACGTTACGTTTGAAGTTTTGGAATTTGGTGCGATTTTTGCTGCCCTTGAAACAAATCGTGCAGATGTGGGAATCTCTACAATAGCTATTACTCCAGAGCGAAGAAAAAAGATTGAATTTTCTGCCCCATATTACACACAAAGATTGTACGCTATTTTTAGGAAAGAAGATTTCAAACAATCTCAAGAAGAAATTTTTAGAAGTTTTTCAGGAAAAGTTTTTGGGTGTCAAATGGGAACAACTATGGAACATTGGATTAAGTTACACTACCCTCAAGAACAGTGTCTTACAATGGACGAAAATTTACCTTTGATCGAGGCTCTAAAAAGTAAAAAGGTAGATATTGTCATATTAGACGGGTATCAAGCAAAAACGCTTTGTCGTATAACCCCTCAGCTTGGGTGTTGTCCTGTTGGAAAAAGTAACAGCAGTTATGCTATCGCTCTTCCTAAAAATTCTTTACTTTTGGCCCCCATAAATGCTGCCTTAAAAGCTTTGGAAAAAAGTGGTGAATTAGACGCACTTAAGCGCAAATATCATCTTGATTGACATGACGCTTTTAGATCAAATTTTTTTTGTGGGAAAAGGATTGGGGGTAACCTTACCTTTGTTTTTGGGCGCGTTAGGGCTGGGAGCTCCTTTAGGAATAGGTCTTGCAATCTTAAGACGTATTTTTAAAAATTTTCGATTTTTTGTTGATGGTGTGATTTCTATATTGAGAGGAACTCCCGTAATATTACAGTTAAGCTTTGTGTATTTTACACTGCCAAGTTTAGGGATTTCTGTTGGATTTTTAGGAGCAGGTATCATCACTTTAGGGATGAATACTGCTGCGTATACAGGAGAAATTTTTCGCTCTGGAATTGATGCGTTGCCTTTAGGACAGTTTGAGGCAGCAGAAGTATTAGGAATCAAAGCATACAACATGTGGAAAGATATTATTATTCCTCAAGTATTACGAAAAGTTTGGTCTTCTTTAGTTAATGAATTTATTGCGTTATTAAAAGAAACAGCGCTTATCTCCACTATTGGAGGTACAGATATCTTAAAGTGCGCAAAACACATGGGGTCTATGCATTTTACATATTTCACCCCCTTGATTATCGCTGGAGTGTATTATTACAGTATCGTTTTGTGTATTGAATATTGCGGAAAATACTTAGAAAAGAGGAGTTTCCCTTGGTCAACGTGATGAACGCCACTAAATTTCTAGGGGGAGCTTCTGTTATTCAACATCTAGATTTAAAAATTTCTGTTCTAGAGATTGTAGGACTAGCAGGAGCATCTGGAAGTGGAAAATCAACACTATTACGGTGCATTCAAGGGCTAGAAACGCTAGATGAAGGAAGCATTGATAGGCCAGAACATACCGGGTTTATGTTTCAAGATTTTCAACTTTTTCCGCACATGACCGTGTGGGAAAATATATTATACGCCCCTTTGCACAAAAGAAGGACTGAATTAAAAAAAGAAGAGTATATAAGTAATGCGCATAGGCTTTTGTACTCTTTGGGAATTTTATCACAAAAAGATATATACCCTCATCGACTTTCTGGAGGGCAAAAACAAAGAGCGGCATTAGCAAGAGCCCTTATAATGAATCCTAAGCTTTTATTGTGTGATGAGCCAACTTCGGGCTTAGATAAAAGCACTACCGGAAGTGTTGCTCAGATTTTTAAACAGGTGCATGAGCAAGGAGTGACTGTATTAATTGCCTCCCATGACATAGACTTCCTTTGTGACGTTTGTGACCGCATTATAATGATGCGCCAAGGAAAAATCGTTTTAGACATATCCCCCAAAGAAAAAGGGTTTTATGCAGAGTCTCTTTATCAATTTTACAAAGATTGATTTTTCTTGGTTTTTACTGAGTATTCTAAAGAGCGCCAAAGTACAACGGTAATGCATAAAAAGCTTTGTTTTTTAGTAACGCAATTCAAAAGTACAAAAATATTTTTTGCCTTTAGTTTAAAATGTTTTCCTTTATTGAAAATTCTGAGAATTAAAAAAATTAATCTGGCGAGCAAGAATAATCGAATAATCATTTTTTAATTTTTTTTTAATTCATCACAAAAATCTTCGAAATCCGTATTTTGTAGGGGGTACGCGCATTCACATTGAAATTTTTTACTTTTAGTATAGCTTGCTCTAAAATGTTCAAAATATTAAGGAAGATACACTTTATGGAGTGATAAAAACTTCTCAAAAGACAGCAAGAAAATAAGCTAAGTACAAAAAATTTTGCTTGATTGAGCTTAAGAGTAAGAATATGTATATTTTTTCACATCACTCAAAACTATGGTGGAGTAGTTCGCATGGGTACAGTCTTGTAGATAAAATAACTGACTGTTACACTCCCAGTCTTGCTCCTCCTGCGCATAAAACGATAATAAAGATTTATATAAACGATAAAGTTAAATAAATATACAATAAAAAAAATAATATAACGACAATAACAGCAAATAATAAAAAAAAATTTTTTTCTCAGATTGTGATTTTTTTTAAAGTGAATACTTTGATAATTCAAATATTATCTATTTAGAACTCATTTGAATCGTTTCGAACTAAAGTAAGGATAAAATTCGATCTAATTTTGAGATATTATTACCACTTTTATTTTAACAGAACAAGGGAAGGGCTGTATTAAAGTTTTGTTTCATAATTTTTTTGTGCTATAATTTGTGTCTATGATTTTTGCAACGCAATTCAAATGACACCCCCGTTTTCTTCTTTTGCACTTCGTGTTCATAAAAACACAGTTCCTTTTTCTCATACTGGGCGTGATTGGCATTTTTTAAGCGCTTGTGAACGTCATGTGGCATACCTGAAGGAACGATACCAAGTAAACGACCTGGCAGCTAGACTTGTGGCCAACCGCAGTATAATGGAAGAGGCTGAAGAGATTTTTTCTCCATTTTTGCGTACCCATTTACCAGATCCTAGCCATCTTCCCGATCTTTTAAAAGCGGTGGAACATTTAGAGGAGGTAATACGAGAAAAACGTCCTCTTGCAGTTTGGGGAGACTACGATGTGGACGGTGCTTGCGCAAGTGCTTTAATTGTTAAGTACTGCAACGCGCTGAATCACCCTGTGATCTCTTATATTCCAAATCGTTTTCAAGAAGGGTACGGACCAAATATTCATGGATTTCAAATGCTTCAAAATACGCATCAGATTCACGATTTGATTGTGGTTGATTGTGGAAGTACTTCTTTTGAAGTTATGGCTGCAGCACGAGAACAAAAAATGCGTGTTACTATTATCGATCATCACCAAGTTCCTGGAATAGATCATCCAGAATGTGTCGCTTTTATAAATCCCAAGCGTTTAAATTACACTGGGCCTGAATCTTTGAAGACTCTTTGTGCAGGGGGACTAGTATTTTTGTTTCTTGTTGGAGCAAACCGCTATTTTCGAAAGACAGGAATGTTCTCATTTCTTAACACTTCAGAGCCCGATTTGTTTTCTTTGTTGGATTTAGTGGCGTTAAGCACAGTATGCGATATGATGCCGCTTAGAGGCATTAATCGCGTTTTTGTCAAACAAGGATTAAAAGTTTTGGGACAACGCAAAAATGTAGGCCTTACACAATTGCTAGATGTGTCTGGAATTAGAGAAGAACCCAATGCAATCCATCTAGGATACGCCCTAGGGCCGCGAATTAATGCTGGGGGAAGAGTAGGAAATTCTACACTAGGTGTTCAGCTAATTGCCACTGATAGTGTAACGAAAGCATTAGAAATTGCCCAAGAGTTAAACGCGTTAAATCAAGAACGTCAGCATATTGAGCGCGCTACCGAACAGTTGGCTTTAGCTCAAGCGTTAAAACAACAACAGCAGCATTATTTATTTTTATGGGATAGCAGTTGGCATGAAGGAGTTTTAGGAATTATCGCCGGGCACTTAAAAGAAATTTTTGGTAAGCCGACGTTTGTATTGTCAGAAAAAAATGGAATGCTAAAAGGGTCTTCCCGATCTGTATCTGGCATAGATATTGGCCGATTAATTCACCAAGCTTGTGAAGAGGGAGTTTTAGTAACAGGCGGAGGTCACCCCATGGCAGGAGGGTTAACATTACGGTTCGATCAGATTAGCCCTTTTCGAACCTTTTTAGATAAAAGTTTTAAAAACTGTTATCCTGAAAAAAACCTTTCTCCTATGAAGGTTGATATGGTTGTAACTTTGGCTCAGCTTAATCAACCAAATTTTTTAGATGTTTGGGAAAAAGTAGGCCCTTTTGGTGCAGATTATCCCTCACCTATTTTTATGGTGAAAAGAATTTATGTACAACATGCTACTGCTTTTGGACACAATCATCTTCGGTTAAAAGTTTGCGCTGAAGAAGATCCATCTATCTTATATTCAGTTGTGTGCTTTCGTATAACAGACAAACCTGCGGGGCCCTTTCTTTTATCTCTTCCAAAAGATCCCATTGATGTGTTGTTGACTATACAAATCAGCAGAAAATGGGGAAAACGTTTTCCTAACTTTGTTTTAGAGGATTTTCGGTGTCCGTAGAAAAGAGGTATCCTCGGCTTTTATTTTTTGTGGGGAATATTGAATATTTTATTTCTCATCGCTTAACACTGGCTTTGGGAGCAATTTCTAATGGATATGATGTTTGGGTGATAGCTCCTAGTGTTTCACCCGTTCCAGAACTTCCTGGTGGGATTAAAGTTTTTTTTCTGAATACATTTCGAAAATCTAGGATGGCCCCCTGGGGTGTGGGCAAAGAATGCTTAGAAATTTTGAAAGCTTTTAAGGTCATAATTCCAGATATTTTACACAACGTTGGGATGAAGCCTATTTTTTTAGGATCTTTCTTGGCGTTTCACTCTTGCGGAGTTGTTAATGATTTCGCTGGGTTAGGATATACTTTTACTGTGTCTTCCCAAGAAAATAGAGTAAAGAAACTCATACTAAAATTTATATTTTATTGTTTTTTTCCATTAATGATACGGAAGAAACGATGCAAGATATTATGTCAAAATTCCCAAGATAAAAAAATTTTAAGAAGCAGTGTGAATAAAAAGGTTCCTATTTATCTTATTCCAGGCTCAGGGATAGATATGAGCACCTTTTTTATTCTTCCCATGCCAGCCCCCTCCCCATTACGGCTTCTTTTTGCAGGAAGACTTTTAAAAGAAAAAGGGCTAAGAGAGTTAGTAGAAGCAAAAAAATTACTAAAAAAAGTAGAACTAGAAATTTTAGTTTGTGGAGATGTTGACCTAGAAAATCCTTCCTCTTTCACCACAGAACAGATTATGGCCTGGCAAGAAGAAGGATTGATCCATTGGTTAGGATTTAAAAAAGAATTATCACAAGTATATAAAAGAGTTCATGGAGCTGTTCTTCCTTCTTATCGGGAAGGATTACCAAGAAGTTTACTGGAAGCCTGCGCTTGGGGGCGCCCCGTTATTACGACTCAAGTTCCAGGATGCCAAGATGTGGTAATAGACGGCGTAACTGGATACTTGGCAAAAGCTCAAGATGTTTTTGACCTTGCCAGAGCCATCCAAACATGGGCAGATGATCCAGAAAAAGAAGAGAAAGGAAAAGCAGGACATTTTTATGTAATAGAACACTTTTCTAAAGAAAAGATTCACCCCCAAATCTTTGAAATATATAAAAAATCAATACAGTAAAAAAAATTTTAAAGAAAAGAGGTCATTAAAAATTTAGTAAGGTTATTCTTAAAAATCATTGAAAGAACTTCTGCCTATTTATTTTTTCTCCATCACCCAAAATAAAAAATTTACCTTGACAAGACAAATCTAGATAGTATCATCACGAGAAGTTCAACCAAAGGAAAAGGCATCTCATTTGAACAAAAGCGCTTGTAAATATCTTTACCGTGTTCCCTTATACCAGGATTTAATGTTGTTTTTTCTTGTCTCATCAACGATTTGATTGGTATCATATCCTTTATCTGAAAGAAGATTTTGATCTCCTATTCCTTCAATAACACGCTGGCTAGCTTGTTTGCAATCAGCAACGCTACCTGAAGTAATAATATTCTGACCGGCATGCCCTAAGCCATCCACGGCCAAATTTAGCTTCGAGTTTTAGATTCGTGTTGAGGCCCCCCTTTTGTGTGCGGCCCATGTACTGGCCTACCTTCCTTAACCTCTTTCTGCATAAGGATGCGCTTTTATATGGCTGGTATCTATCATCAGCCCCTCATACTCTGGATAGACAATCAGTTTTTCTAAAAGATTTTCCCCAATGCCATTATCTTTCTATCTGCAAAATCTTCTGTGCGTATTTTTCTAATCCCCTTAATCCGGGGAAAGATCTTGACAAAAAGCCCCCCGTTTTTAAAATCAACAAAACAGCGTTTAACGATTATCCTTTGCTTTTCCCTCTCCTTTTTTTCCTGGTAGAGGCTCCAGCATTTTCCAAGATTTCTCTGATATGTCGTGTCTTCTGTGTGATTGCGTCATCTCTTTTAAAAAATAAAATTTTTAATTTATCATTATTATCATATTTTATCTTATGACAAAACCGTCTAACGTAGAAAATTTTTTTAATTTGTTGCAAAAAATCAATAATTAGCACCTCTGCATTATTTAGCGTGTTTTAACTGTTTTTTTAACTTTAATATATGATATAATTAAGTTATTGATATTTTAAATTTTTTTAGTGATAGCTTGATTAAAGCATTTTTTTTACTAGCTATTTTTTTTTCAGCTTCAAGCCTCAGTGCAAAAAAAGATAAATTTTTATCCGGAATAGGAATTATTGTGGAAATCGGTGGCGCCACTTTGTCTATAACTCCTGGGGGATCAGGATCAACGCGTTGTTCAATTCAGGCGGAAACCTTTGGAAAAAACAATCAGGTTGTTCAAGGAAAATTTAGCATCGCTAATGAACTTAATAATGATTTTTATCTTGATTTTTATGGTAGTATTAATAACGAATCTTTATCAGTAAGAAGTCGTAGCGAGGGAATAACAAAGATGGATATGAAGCCACAGTTCCTTCACCCCGAAAATTCGTGCGCAGTGAATACAGTCAGCTGTGAAAATAGCTATTTTACGGTTGAAGGAACGACGAGTACCAGTGCCAAAATTGATTTTGATGTGACTTCAGTAAAAATTGAAGGAATTCAAGACAATCTGATAGATTTTGGACAAAAAGGAGAAGTGAGGAATAGATCTGGATTTTCTTGGAATTTTGGGGTATTAATACAAAAAGTTTTTGATTCCTACACAATGGGGGGGCGGTGTGTGTTTGGCGCCAATAATGATGCTGCTCTGCTAAAGTACAAAACTGGAATATTTTCATTAGATCTTGAAGAACGTAACGATTTTACTGGTGAGTTTGAAATTCCAGATCAATCAAGAACAGTTTTTCGTTTAAGGAATAAATGGTTTGCTGAATTTATTTTTGAATTTGGGTATATAATTGCACGACGATTACAACTTTTCGTAGGACCTGGCATTGTGTTACAAAAGCAGGAACTTTCTTGCATGAAGGAATCAAGACAGTCTCCTTCCAGTTTGTCCAAAACTATCATGGGAGGGGTATTAGCGTGTGGGACCCGGTATGCTTTAAATCGTCACGTTGCGTTAGGGCTGGAATATCAACGCCAGTGTTTTGGGAAAAAAAACTGGGATAATATTGCTTCTATAGTTCCACAAGATATGTATTGTTGCGGCACCCCCATAACAAAGACTAATGCCAATTTGTTTTTAGTAACGTTGAGCTGTGTATTTTTTGGAAAATAAATCGAAGTTGATTTTGCTGACTGCTATCTTGATCTTGTATCTTGAGAGCTTTTTACTATGTTTTTTCCTTAAAACATTCTAGAAAAGGGGTATAATTTTCAATAAAGAATGTTTTTTAATTTGTTGCAAAAAATCAATAATTAGCACCTCTGCATTATTTAGCGTATTTTAACTGTTTTTTTAACTTTAATTTATGATCTAATTACCTTATTGATATTTTGAATTTTTTTAGTGATCGTTTGATTAAAGCATTTTTTTTACTAACTGTTTTTCTTTCAGCTTCAATTCTCAGTGCCAAAAAAGATAAATTTTTGTCCGGAATAGGGATTATCGTGGGAATCGGTGGCGCCACTTTGTCTACAACTCCTGAAGGATCGGGATCAACAAATTGGCCCATTCAAGCAGAAGTTTTTGGGAATAATGACCGGGGTGTTCAAGGAAAATTTAAGATCATCAGTACGCTAGCTAATGTGGATTATGTTGCGTTTGCTGACGCAAGATCTCCTGTTACCAATCCCACTGCTGATGGGTATGTGCATATCGCATCGCATAGTTCTATTTCAGCACTTGGATTAACACTTATGACTACAGCAGCACAGCCCCTTGAACATCCCGAAACGTATTCGTGTGCGGTAGATAATCTCATCGTCTACGAAAGCCACTTAAGCTATAGGGTTAATGGAACAAGCAATACTGTGGTTGGGTTTGATGTGACGTCAGTGAAAATTGAAGGAGCTCAAGATAATTTTATAGATTTTGAACAAAAAGGAGAAGTGAGGAATAGATCTGGATTTTCTTGGAATTTTGGGGTATTAATACAAAAAGTTTTTGATTCCTACACAATGGGGGGGCGGTGTGTGTTTGGCGCCAATAATGATGCTGCTCTGCTAAAGTACAAAACTGGAATATTTTCATTAGATCTTGAAGAACGTAACGATTTTACTGGTGAGTTTGAAATTCCAGATCAATCAAGAACAGTTTTTCGTTTAAGGAATAAATGGTTTGCTGAATTTATTTTTGAATTTGGGTATATAATTGCACGACGATTACAACTTTTCGTAGGACCTGGCATTGTGTTACAAAAGCAGGAACTTTCTTGCATGAAGGAATCAAGACAGTCTCCTTCCAGTTTGTCCAAAACTATCATGGGAGGGGTATTAGCGTGTGGGACCCGGTATGCTTTAAATCGTCACGTTGCGTTAGGGCTGGAATATCAACGCCAGTGTTTTGGGAAAAAAAACTGGGATAATATTGCTTCTATAGTTCCACAAGATATGTATTGTTGCGGCACTCCTGTCACAAAGACTAATGCCAACTTGTTTTTAGTAACGTTGAGCTGTGTATTTTTTGGAAAATGAATTTAAGTGAAAAATTCGCAAAAATAATTAAAAAATCCCTTCCAAAATCTTTGAAATATGTAAACAACCAATAAAGTCTTATCAAGAAATTTATTGTGCTTGTAAAAAAAACGATGCACATATACCCAATAAAAATCAAAATGTTGAATTTAGGCGTTGAAAATTATCATTGATACGGTCCACCATAGTGTCGCAGATCTGTAGCCATGTCTTGGAGAAAAAGTTAGTGATTTCCTGTTGAAATTCATTTGCCCAGCTAAAACAGTGGTTATTCTTCGCTTTTTCGTTCATCACCTTCAATAATCGCTCGATAGGAGTTAAATTAAGGCTATATGGTGGCAAATAATAAAGGATAATATTTACGTTTTGCCGCTGCTGCCTTGGTTAGTATTGCTGGTATGATCCCCCCCCCTGATCAACACTAAGGTGTATTTTGGGGGCCAACGGATACGCTTCCTTCAATATATCGAAATATTTCACCAGCGTATCGCTTTTATAGTCTTATATTCTGCAGCTATTACTTGCATTCTTTCTAGGTTAATCGTGCCAAATATGTTCATTCTCGTCCGTGAAGCAATGGTCTTAATGGCTTGCGCTCCCCACGCCTAATTCCACCATAGGTGATCTTGGTGGCCATGGCACCCCATCCCCGAATAAAATTCGGCTTATTTTCCGGGGGGTGTTTGAGTAATTCTTCATATTTTTCGACAAATTTTTGTTTCGGGGGGGGGCTGCTTTGGCTGGCACTGCAGCTGGTTTCTTGTAAGAAAAATGGTGGTTGTGTAGCCAGCATGTCATGCCTGCAACTGTGTATGCACCCTTATATAGCCTCCACATAACTCACAGATGGCTGCAACCATAGGATAGGTCTGCAAGGTTAAATATTGCTTCAATTTCTCATCTTGCTCAGCGGTAAGCTTGGCCACCATATCCACCCGCCGCTAGTGGGCGTTACCTTCTGCTTTTCCTTGTATTCCGTTATTTGACGACTGATAGTTTTCTGGTCTAAAAGTAACACATGCGCTATCTCTCGGTAAGACTTACCTTCATCTGCGCATAATACCGCCTTAATTCGATCGGCAGTCTTCCTATCCTGCGCTCTCCTGTGCAGAATCACCAACTCACCGCGCTCTTTATTTGTTAAAAACTTAGCCATAAATAGCTCCATCAGTCCCAATTCCCCTTTCTATCAAAAAACGCCCCTATGTCAAATACTTTATTTCATGAAGAGTAG
>NZ_ARPM03000163.1 GCF_000388175.3 Holospora undulata HU1
AACTCTGCACCCACCACCTGTGTCATTGGCCTTATGAACCGTGGTGATATGGAGCAGATTGCCTTGCCTATCAACACCACTATGCCGTTTACGTCCTTTTATCTTTTTTTCCCCCATCTATACCTATTTTTTCTGAGGCACCTGTGGGGTTAACACTTCGTGAATGATGCTATAGCTGGGATTCTCACTCTTTTCATACTTAATTCGGTTTGTCTTAACAAGTTCATGCATCACTTATCACTTTTTTCTATACCTCCTTAATCCTAAATTGTCTATAAAACGAATGTATCGTCGAATATGGTAAAAAATCTTTTGGTAGCATGAGCCATTGATAACCGCTCTTAATTATATAAAATACTGCATTACCCCCCTCTTTTTTTGTATTTGCTTTTATTGCCGCTATCAAAATGATGCTTTGTCACATCCCTCTCTCTTTTAAATCGCTTGGATAATTCATCTTCTACTCCTTCAAGCCTTTTATATCACACTTTTTTATTCATGAATACAGGTTCTTATATTTGTACCGCTGAACCCATCGAGCAAAACCGCTTTTAAAGCAATCAGAACATTCACAAAATTTACACACAATTCTTTTTAGAGAGTTTTTAAATACCTCTTTTACCAATTCTAACAAAAAAGATCTTTAGTTAAAATATTCAAAAATCAAAATGAATTATAAAAAAATAAAAAAACTGGTTAAATATACAATAACCAATTCAAATACTCAAGAAAATAAATAAAAATTATTTTTTTTTATAGGTTTTGTACTTTTTTAACAAAACAGTGATAGAATTTTTTTGAAGTATGAAAAAGGAAAAAAAATGAACAAAACACTATTTTTACTTTCTACGTTGGTAATCGGTGGAAGCGCCTTTGCTGAGGGAGAAGGATGTTGCGCAAAAGAAGGATGTTGTACAAAAATTATTTATCCTACCGCTTGTTGTGCACCAACCCAAATTCAGTATGAACAGCACAGCATTCCCTTGACGACATGTTCATCATGTTCTTCTTGCTGCAATTAATGAAAAAATAAAAATTTTAAAATAGAAAAATTTATTAAAAATTAAAAAAGGAGAAAAATCATGAAAAAATATCTATTGGCATTAGCAATATTTACTTCTAGTATAGGTGTTGCAGAAAACAAGCAGTGCTGCGGATCTCAAATTATTACTTCTGTCAGCCCCTGCGGTGTGTGCAGTAAGAAAGAAATAAGCGTATGCGTCCCAGAATGCACTTCGTGCTGTTCAAGCTGTTGCGACAATTAATTTGAACCTACAATTTAATGTAGAAGCTAAATTATAAAAATTAAATAACGTAAAAGCGCGGTTCTATCTTTCCAGAATCTTGAACGATATTTTCTAGCACGCCTGTAGTACACAAAGCAAGCATTTAAAGAAAGAACGCGCAAACTTACCGTGTGTATTCAAAAGTCAGTCAACTGAAGAGTTTTCCGGAAGAGAGTTTTCCTCCTTCCATGCCTTAATCTTTTGATGATGCCCAGAGCGTAACACCTCTGGAACTTTTCTTCCCATCCAAAGCTCAGGATAAGTATACTGAGGGTGCTCTAGAGCATTGTTTTGAAAACTTTCATACACCAAAGATTCTGAATTTCCTAAAACACCTGGTAAACACCGCACACATCCGTCGATAAACATCATGGCAGGAAGTTCGCCTCCTGAAACAACAAAATTTCCAATGCATTTTTGCTGAAAATTCCAAAATTCCAGAACCCTTTCATCAACTCCTTCGTATCTACCGCAAAGTATAATAAGATAAGGGCACGACACATACCCTTCTATATCCGTTTGACGCATCGTCGCCCCTCTTGGAGAAAGGTACACCAATTGTGGCGTGTGTACATCAAGACTGTGCGCATAAAGAACCGCTTCATGAACAACATCAGCCCTTAGCAACATGCCAGCCCCACCACCATAGCAAGAACGATCAACACTTTTATGCTTTCCTACGCCAAATTCTCTAAGCTCAATAAGATCTAAACGCCAAAGATTTTCTTTCAAGGCACGCCCCAAAATTGAAACCTTCAATGAAGAAAACATTTCAGGAAATAACGTAATAACGGAAATATGCATTAATTCTTAAATCCTGTGTAAAACTTTTGCCCGCACTGCCAGTTTAAAATATTTTAAGAGATTTTCAAAATTTCCCCCTAAAAAAAAGTATCGCCCTGCCCCCTAAACTTATCGTTTTGCACGCTCTACATAGCTGCAATCTTCTGTATTAACAATGATCTGCATCCCCTTTTCTATGTGTTGAGGAACCATCGTATTTAATCCATTACTCAACGTTGCAGGCTTATAAGAAGAGGTAGCAGTTTGCCCCTTTAAAGACGGTTCGCATTCTAAAACCTCTAAGGTGACTTGAGAAGGGAATTTGACCAAAATAACCCTTCCTTCATACAAAACTCCGTTCAATATCATTCCATCTTCTAGAAATGCAGGATTGGCGTTAAATTCTTTTTCGGTAACAGAAAATTGCTCATACGTTTCTTGATGGCTTAATACATAAGCGTTACGCTCTTTATACAAGAACTGCATAGAAATCTCTTCAAGATGAGCGCGTTCCACATTTTCATTAGACCGAAACCGCTCTGAGCGTTTGTTTCCCTCTTCTAAGGATTTCATTTCCGCTTGAATATAAGCCCCCCCCTTACCCGGCTGAGTATGCTGAGTACGCGTGACAAGCCACAGCTTATTCTGAAGTACAATAATATTTCCGTTTCTCAGTTCGTTTGCCTCAATTTTCATTCTTCCTCTCCTTGCTATAATCAAAATTTTTTCTCTTATTACTGTACAACCCTTAAACGCTTGTGATCAATCCCCTTTCTTTTTTCTACTGTACTTGTCTAAATATTTTTTATTCAATCCTTATTTTAAAATCCGTATTTTTTTAAAAAATGAATGCGCTGTATTCTAAAGGCAATGCAAAAATAGGACAAGGCACACCAGAATGACACAATATTCCTCCAGAAATGTTTGGCATAGAGGCACACGCCAATCGCTGTACGTATTTTGGTAATACAGGAACCTTTGGCAATAACGCAGTGTACAAATTTTTTCCATAAGCTATTGCAGAAACTGGACCTTTTGTTGGGTGAAAAAACAAAAAACGCTGATCCCAAATCCAAGGCCCCTTTGACAGGTGTTTAGGGGGCTCTTCAGGAATAACCCTTCCCCATTCTCTAAAACAATACAAAACTTCTGGAGTATTGATTCCAACACACCCCCCCAACGTAAAAACAATCGAAGAAGAGTTTTGACCGTCCATGTTCAAAACTCGTCTCCACGCATGACACAGAGATTCCTGCCTTAAAGGAGAAGCCCTGGGAACAATGCCACATATCCACTGAGACAACACTCGAGCCCCCTGTAAAACAGGAAGCTGAAAGCAAGAAGAAGATTTAAAAATCCCATACCCCCCCGCAACAGAAACAAAGTTTACTTTTTCAGCCCATTTTAAACTTTCATAATTTCTTTTCACCGCAAGCGCCAAAATTGTCTTCCAAAACATCTGACGCTCTTCATAAGAAAAACTTTTAATAACACAACGTGCTTTCCAACGCTGAAATTCAGGAGACCGATTAGACGGATCTTCAATCCAAGGGTGCCGTATGTGCTTTAGTATACGATACATGCACTGTTTCGGCCAAGCCAATAAGGGGCGCACAACATGAACATCCCATTGGATACGGTGACTTGATATCCCAGCGCACCCTCTCCAATCACTTAAAGCTTGACGACGCATCCACACTGTTTCCAATACATCATCTTGATGATGTGCTAACATTAATAATGAAATTTGATGCGCATGGCACGCCAAAAAAAGCTCTTTGTAGCGCGCTTTTCTCCAACGCGCTTGCCCATTGCCAATATTTTTCTGGCAACACAAAACGTATGAAGGCACCCCCCAAGATCGCAGCCAAGAAGAAACCCGCAAAGCCTCCACAGAAGATTCGCTTCGCACGCCATGATCTACTATAAAGGCTACCAGAAGAAGATCAGGACAATGTAAAGATTTCCACCGCATAAGTAAATACGTCAGCGCAAGACTATCTACTCCGCCAGAAACCCCAACGGCAATACTTTTTGGAATATTTTTACGAAAATAGCTCGAAAGCAAATCAAAAAAACACTCTTCAAGCAACTCAGCAGAAGCTGAACATAAATACTGGTCAGTGCAATCCGGTAGAACCAAATCCCCCTTCTCCGCGTTGTGTAGGAGACAAACTCTCTACCCATTCAAAACGCGCCTGAACAACGGGCGCCATCACTGCTTGTGCAATACGCATTCCCTTTTCGATCGTGAAAGGAACTGATCCAAAATGAACCAAAATAACCTGTATTTCCCCACGAAAATCCCCGTCAATCGTTCCAGGAGCATTCAACACCACAATTCCATGACGTGCAGCCAACCCGGAACGAGAACGAATTTGTATCTCCCACCCTTCGGGAGGCGCCAAAGCAATCCCTGTGGGAACAGTAATGATTTGCCCTGGATGAAACTCACACTGGATCCTAGAGCGCACATCAAAAGCAGAACTTCCTGAAGTTGCATACCCAATATCTGAGAGTTCTGGGTCTAAACGCTGAACATAAAGTGTAGGAGATACCATAAAACTAATTACACAAAATCCTGAAAAAATTATAATTTCTTTTTAAAATTAATGCAAGAAAAATAACAACTTATCAAAAATCAATAATATTTTTTCATGCTATAGCCAGGACCATAAAAAACAGTCACTCCTTATACCGATTCCCATTTCTATAGTAACTTAGGTTGAATTGGATGTTTTAAAGAACCACGAAATAGCGTCGAATAGAGCGTTGAAAATTAGTATAGTACATTCAATCCACCTCTTCATATTAGCCCAGAATTTCTCTATTAGATTCAAATCAGGAGAGTAAGGAGGTAGAAAAATTATACTTCATTTTACAGATTCTATTCATTCTCTACTTCTCTTAGATTTATGAAAAGAAGCATTATCCATAACTATAGTAATTTAGGTTGAATTAGGTGTAATTTTTTTGTTATTTTTTTTTTGTTAAAATAAAAGAAAAACGACAAAGAGCTACAGCAACGATTTAAGACAAAGGTGAATAGAATATTTAGATGAGGGGGCAGGTATATTGAAGCATCGCACCTATTTAAAATAAGTGTATCAGCGATAGGAAGTTGGTATAGAAAATTGGCATAGAAAATGCAGACAAGAACTCAGTTATTTTTCTAAGAAGCATGGTGGCTCAGAAAAAAAATTGACTTAGAGAAGCTTGAAGAGTATGTCAAAGAAACCCAAAATATGCCCTTGAAAAAAGCTGCTCAAAAATTTTGGGTAAGTATTTTTACAATCAGTTACTGGTCAAAAAGATTAGGCTATACCAAATAAAACTGAAAGTGTTGGACTAATGCGTTAAAAGCAGTCATTGACACGCTCGACAAGATCCATAGCTATGTTGTCCCAGATTTTGTCGAAAAAATGCAGCATACTTCTTGCAAAACTCTTTGGCAGAGAC